>PUOA01000241.1 GCA_003551925.1 Paracoccaceae bacterium | reverse complement strand
TTTGGGTACCGTAGGTCGTAGGTTCGAATCCTGCCGCCCCGACCAGCGATCACACCCGCACCCCGGCCCGCGCCCGCCTTGCTCCTGACGCTTGCGGCGCATCATGCGTGGACGCCGAGCGGCATCGCTTCGGCTTCCGGGCAGGGTGGCGCGACAGGGACGCGGCATCCGCAGCGCCATGACCGAATGCCCCCGGCCATGACCGCGCTCTCCCGGCACCGGCAGCGCCCTTGATGTGCACTCCCATCGACGAGGCGGTGACACGCGTCACCGCCTCGCGGTCGCAGGTTTCATGATCGCGCCAAGGCGCTATCCGGTGACATCAGTGGCTGCCGCCGCCGCCATGTCCGCCGCCGCCATGTCCGCCGCCGCCGCCGCCATGTCCGCCGCCGCCGCCGCCGCCATGTCCGCCGCCGCCCTCCGAGTGGTCAGGAGGGCCGTATCCCGGTTTCCCGCCGGTGCCGTTCTCATACTCGCTTTCCCGCTTTCGGGTGCCACCGCTCGCCGTGACCACAATGGTTGCCGGCGCGGGAGACGCGGCAGCAGCGGCCGTCCCGTCGGTGGCTCCCGGCGCGGACGGGCATGTGCGGTTGTTCCAGTACATCACGCGCCCTGTGCGTTCGGAAATCACCGGGATGAATTACGACACATCGCAACGCGTCGCCGAGGCGCCTGATGGCGCTTCCTGCGCAAGAACAGGTGTGCTGATCAGCAGCGCGAAAGCCAGCGAAGCCGTGGGTAAAGTGGTTCTGCTCATGGTCCGTAACCTCCGGAGCGTTTCGAGAGCCCGAAAATGCGGCGCGTCGCGCGCCACGGCCTTGATGCATATCAAAAGAGAGTAAAAATATCTTAAGATGGGTAAGATATCACAAAGATGTAATGACGTGCTCGGGAACCAGCGACGTGCAGTTGCTGCCGCCCTGATCGCCGCCGCCGCCCGGCGCCGTTGACGCTGTGCAAAGGCTGTGCCAGACCTGCGGCGCTTTGGCCGGCGGGCGTGGTGGAACGGTAGACACATGGCACTTAAAATGCCTGGGCCGGATGGCCGTGCGGGTTCGAATCCCGCCGCCCGCACCAGCCGCCGCCCGCACCAGCCGTAGCCCGCACCAGCCGTAGCCCGACACTTGTCCCAGCGCAGGAGCCGCCGCGTGACCCGAGCCGCCGAGATCATCGACGACCTGACGCGCACCCCGGGCGATGACCCCGCGGGGGCATGGCGGCTGATCTCGGACGGGGTGATGGGCGGGCTCTCGGGCGGCACGCTGCGGCACGAGACCGTGCAGCGCCGCCCCGCGCTGCGGATGCGCGGTCGCGTGCGGCTCGAGAACAACGGCGGTTTCGTGCAGTTCGCCCGCGATCTGGCGCCCGATGGCAGCGCGGTCGACGCAAGCGGATGGGACGGAATCGCGCTGACCATCTGCGGCAACGGCGCGCGCTACAACCTGCATCTGCGCACCACCGCGCTCAGCCGCCCGTGGCAGTCCTATCGCGCCAGCTTCACCGCGCCCGAGGCGTGGGTGACGCTGCGCCTGGCCTTCGCCGATTTCGCCCCGCACCGCACCGACCGGCCGTTCGATCCCGCAAGGCTGCGCCGCATCGGCATCGTGGCCATCGGGGCGGCGTTCGACGCGGATGTCGCGCTTGCCGATCTGCGCTTCTACCGCGGCTGAGCCCTGGCGCCCGGGCGCGGCAATCATGGGGTGCAGCGGTGTGCAGCCGAAAATGTATACCATTGCACACTGTTTACCTTCGCGCCGAAACTGCGTATTGTCCGCGCAGTTGACGAAAGGCGCATCCCATGACCGACACATCCGTTCCCGACATCATCTACACCAAGGTCGACGAGGCCCCCGAGCTTGCCTCGGCCTCGCTGTTGCCGATCATCCGCAGCTTCGCCGCCGCTGCCGACGTGGCGGTGGGCACGCGCGACATCTCGCTTGCGGGGCGGATCCTGGCGGCCTTCGCCGATCAGCTGCCCGCGGAGCAGCGCCACGCCGATGATCTGGCCGAGCTGGGCGAGCTGGTGAAGACGCCGCAGGCCAACGTCATCAAGCTGCCGAACATCTCGGCCTCGGTGCCGCAGCTGGTCGCCGCCATCCGCGAATTGCAGGGGCAGGGATACGCGCTGCCGGACTACCCCGAGAGCCCGCAGACCGACGCCGAGCGCGACGCGCGGGCGCGCTACGACGCCATCAAGGGATCGGCCGTGAACCCGGTCCTGCGCGAAGGGAACTCGGACCGTCGCGCCGCCGCCGCCGTCAAGCGCTTCGCGCAGGCCAACCCGCACCGCATGGGCGACTGGTCGCCCGACAGCAGGACGCGCGTGGCGACGATGGCCGAAGGCGATTTCCGCTCCAACGAACGCTCGGTCACGCTGGCGCAGGACACCACCGCGCGGATCGTGCATGTGGCCGCGGACGGGACCGAGACCGTGCTCAAGGACGGTGTCAGCTATCCCGCCGGCGCGGTGGTCGATGCGACCTTCATGTCGGCGGGCGCGCTGCGCGCGTTCCTCGACGACCAGATCGCGGCGGCGAAGGATGAGGGCACGCTGTTCTCGCTCCACATGAAGGCCACGATGATGAAGGTGTCGGACCCGATCATCTTCGGCCACGCCGTGCGCGCCTGGCTCGCGCCGGTGTTCGACAGGTTCGGCGATGCGCTCAAGGCCCGCGGTGTCAGCCCCAATTCCGGCCTTGGCGACCTGCTGGAACGGGTCAGGGACGCCCCCGAGATCACCGCCGCCATCGACGCGGTGCGCGCCGAGCGCCCGCCGATGTACATGGTCGACAGCGACCGCGGCATCACCAACCTGCACGTGCCCTCGGACGTGATCATCGACGCCTCGATGCCGGCGCTGATCCGCGCGGGCGGCAAGGGCTGGGGCCCCGACGGGGCCGAGCACGATACGCTGTGCGTGATCCCCGACAGTTCCTACGCGCCGGTCTATGACGAGACCATCCGCTACTTCAAGGAAACCGGCAAGCTGGACCCCGCCACCGCCGGGACGGTGCAGAACATCGGCCTGATGGCCCAGAAGGCCGAGGAATACGGCAGCCACCCCACCACCTTCGAGATCCCCGCCGCGGGCACCGTGCGGATGCTGGCGCAGGACGGCACCGTGCTGCACGAACACACGGTCGAGGCCGGCGACATCTGGCGCGCGGCCTCGGCGCGCAAGGCCCCGATCGAGGACTGGGTCGCGCTCGCCATCGACCGGCAGCGCGCCGAAGGGTGCGAGGCGATCTTCTGGCTTGATGAGACCCGCGCGCATGACGCCGAGCTGATCGCCTGCGTCAAGCCGATCCTCGAGGCGCGCGGCGTCGCGGACAGGTTCGCCATCCTGCCCCCGCGCGAGGCCACGCGCCGCACGCTGGAAACCATCCGCCGGGGCGAGAATTCGATCGCCATCACCGGCAACGTGCTGCGCGACTACCTGACCGACCTGTTCCCGATCCTGGAGCTTGCGACCTCGGCCAAGATGCTGTCGATCGTCAAGCTGATGCAGGGCGGCGGGATGTTCGAGACCGGCGCCGGCGGCTCGGCGCCCAAGCATGTCCAGCAGCTCGCGCGCGAGAACCATCTGCGCTGGGACTCGCTGGGCGAATTCTGCGCGCTGGCCGAGAGCTTCAAGTTCCTCGCCGAGGCCCGCGACAACCCGCGCGCCCGCCTGCTGGGCGAGGCGGTGGAGGCCGCGACGCAGGGTGTGCTCGATCACGACCGCTCGCCCGGGCGCAAGGTCGGCCAGCCCGACAACCGCGACAGCCACTACTGGTTCGCCCGCTACTGGGCCGAGGCGCTGGCCGCGCAGTCGCACGACGCCGCGCTGGCCGCGCACTTCGCGCCCATCGCGCAGAAGCTGGCCGAGGGCGAGGCCGCGATCCTGTCCGAGCTGCACGCGGGCCGTGGCAAGCCGGTCGATCTGGGCGGCTACTACCACACCGACCCGGCAAAGACCGCCGCGGTGATGCGCCCGTCGGCCACGCTGAACGCGATCATCGGCTGAAGACGGGCGCGGGCTGGTCAAATGGGGCCGCCCCGCGGGGCGGCCCGTTGCCGTGTCATCGCCCGGGCCACGGAGCCCGCGGCGGGCGTCGCCCTGCCTTGTTCGCACCCGGTCCTGCTGCGGCCCGATTACAGATCGAAGCTCATCTGCTGCCCCGCCGCTGCGCCGGCCTTGCGCCGTCTTGCGGGCGGCGCGGCGGTGCGCTTGCGGCTGGCGTGGCGATGGGCCACCTGCGCCGCGGCATCGGCAAAGCCCGGCGCGCGGCGCAGCGCCCGGATCGCGTCACGCGCCTGGCGCGCGGCGGCGGCGGGGTCGACGATGGGCTCGGGGTAGCGCCGTCCCAGCACGGTGCCCGCATCGGGGGACTTCCACGGCTCGTGGATATAAGCGTCGGGCAGCGCCGCCAGTTCGGGCACCCAGCGGCGGATGAACGCGCCCTGCGGGTCGTGGTCCTTGCCCTGCTTGACGGGGTTGTAGACGCGCGTTGCGTTGATGCCGGTCACGCCTGCCTGCATCTGGCACTGGCTCCAGTGGATGCCGGGTTCGTAATCGGTGAAGCGCCGCGCCAGATGCGGCGCGGTGGCGCGCCAGTCGAGCCACAGATGGTAGCTGGCCACCGACACCAGCATCGCGCGGGCGCGAAAGTTCAGCCAGCCCGTGGCGGTGAGGTAGCGCATGCAGGCGTCGACATAGGGCAGGCCGGTTTCGCCTGCTTGCCACGCTTCCAGCCGTGACGCGTCGGGCTGGCGGGGGCGCAGCGCCTCGCAGGCCGGGTGCAGGCAGCGGCGGTCCAGATCGGGCGCGTCCTCGAGCTTCTGGATGAAGTGGTCGCGCCAGGCGAGCCGCTTGTCGAAACTGTTCAGCGACGCGCCCCAGCCGCCGCCACGGCTGCGCGTTGCGGCCCGCGCGGCGGCGGTGGTCTGCGCGACCTCGCGCACCGACATCACCCCCAGCGCCAGATGCGGCGACAGCCGCGAGCACGCGCGTTCGGCGCTGATCGGCGAGGACATGGCCCGGCGATAGTCCTGCCCGCGGTCGGTCAGGAAGCCGTCGAGCAGCGCCTCGGCCCGCGCGCGCCCGCCTTCCTGCCGGTGCGGGCAGGCGTCGCGCCCCAGCCCCGCAATGGCGGGCGGAATCGCGCCGGGCTCGATCCCCAGCGGCGCCAGCGCGTCGGGCGGGGCCTCTTGCGGCGCGCGCATGAACGCGTCGCGCGCCGTCTGCCAGCCATCGCGCGAGCGCAGCCGCCGCACCACGCCCGATTGCGGCAGCTCCTCCCACACCACGCCACGCTCGCGCGCCCAGGCGGCGACGGCGCGGTCGCGGGCAAAGCTCCATTCGGTGCCGGTTTCCTCGTGCGAGACCATGCGCGTGATGCGGTGGCGCGCGCGCAACGCCTCCAGCACCGCGACCGCCGCGCCGATGCGCACCACCAGCGGCTGGCCCAGCGCGGCCAGATCGGCGCGCAGGCTGTGCAGGCACTCGGCGGTGAACGCCCATTGGCGGGCCGAGGCTTCGGGCAGCGTCCAGCCCTCGGGCTCGACGATATGCAGCGGCAGCACCGGCCCCAGCGCGGCGGCGCGCGCCAGCGCGGGGTGGTCCTGCACCCGCAGATCGCGTTTGAACCAGAGCAGCACGGGCGATGTCATGACGGGCGAGATATCCTGCGAACGCGGCGGGTCAACGCGTTGTTCACCCTAAGTTCCGACCGAGTCAACCCGTCGTCAACCCGTCGTCAACCCGTCGTCAACCCGTGGTCAACCCGCGCCTCGCGCCGTTTTGCCCCGCGCGCCGCTGGTTTCCGCGCGCTGACTGCTATATCCGGGATATGTTAGCGCACCACATCGGAGCCCTGCACATGGACAAGAGCCCCCAGACCCCGCCCGAGCCGCTGGACCTGCTGATCATCGGCGGCGGCATCAATGGCTGCGGCATCGCGCGCGATGCCGCCGGGCGGGGCTTGCGCGTGGCGCTGGCCGAAAAGGGCGATCTGGCGGGGGCGACCTCGTCGGCGTCCACGAAGCTGTTTCATGGCGGGCTGCGGTATCTGGAATACTTCGAATTCCGGCTGGTGCGCGAGGCGCTGCTGGAACGCGAGGTGCTGCTGCGCGCCATGCCGCATATCAGCTGGCCGATGCGCTTCGTGCTGCCCTATCACAAGGACATGCGCTTCGACAGCGACACGCCGACCTCGCGGCTGTTGTCGCTGGTGATGCCGTGGATGAAGGGGCGGCGCCCGGCGTGGCTGATCCGGCTGGGGCTGTGGCTCTATGACCATCTGGGCGGGCGCAGGATCCTGCCCGGCACCGCCACGCGCGCGCTGCCCGGCACGCCCGAGGGCGCGCCGCTGCAGGAGCGCTTCGCCAGGGCCTACGAATACTCGGACTGCTGGGTCGAGGATTCGCGGCTGGTCGCGCTCAACGCCCGTGACGCCGCCGAGCGCGGCGCGCAGGTGATGACCCGGACCGAGGTGATGGGCGCCGCGGTCGAGGACGGGCTGTGGTCCGTCACCCTGCGCAGCGACGCCGGCACGCGGACGCTGCGCGCGAAGATGCTGGTCAACGCCGCCGGGCCGTGGGTGGGCGACGTGATCCACGGCAAGCTGCGGCTGAACACGCGCGAGACCGTGCGGCTGGTGCGCGGCAGCCACATCGTGACGCGCAAGCTCTACGACCACGACAAATGCTACTTCTTCCAGGGCACCGACGGGCGGATCATCTTCGCCATCCCCTATGAGCAGGATTTCACCCTGCTGGGCACCACCGACGCCGAGCACACCGACCCCAACGCGCCCCCCGAGTGCACCGAGGCCGAGCGCGATTACCTGTGCAACTTCGCCTCGGCCTACTTCAAGCGCCCGGTGACGGCGCAGGATGTGGTCTGGAGCTACTCGGGTGTGCGCCCGCTGCATGATGACGGCTCGAAATCCGCCACGGCGGCCACGCGCGACTATACGCTGCGGATCGACCGCTCCGCCGGTGCGCCGGTGCTCAACATCTTCGGCGGCAAGATCACCACCTATCGCCGGCTCGCGGAATCGGCGCTCGAGAAGATCGGCACCGTGCTGCCGCTGTCGCGCGGCGCGTGGACCGCGGGCGTGGCGCTGCCGGGGGGCGATTTTCCGCATGACGGGGTGGCGGCGCTGCGCGCGGGGCTGCTGCGCGATTACCCGTTCCTGACCGATTTCTGGGCGGCGCGGCTGGTGCGTGCCTACGGGACCGAGGCACGCGCGATCCTGGGCGAGGCCAGGACCGCCGCCGATCTGGGCCGCGATTTCGGCGCCACCCTGACCGAGGCCGAGGCGCGCTGGCTCATCACCCATGAATACGCCCGCACCGCCGCCGATGTTCTGTGGCGGCGCAGCAAGCTGGGCCTGCGGCTGCAGCCCGCGCAGGTGCAGGCGCTCGAGGACTGGATGGCCAGCGAAGTCGGCGACGCGGCGCTGCCCCGGCAGGCGGCGGCGCGCTGAGCCGCGGGGTTCAGCCGAGCGCCATGCTCACCGCCGATTCGGGCAGTTCCTCGTCGAAGCAGCGCTGGTAGAACTCGGCCACGGTCTTGCGCTCCAGCTCGTCGCACTTGTTCAGGAAGCTCAGCCGGAACGCGTAGCCGACCGAGCGGAAGATGCGCGCGTTCTCGGCCCAGTTGATGACCGTGCGGGGCGACATCACCGTGGACAGGTCGCCGTTCATGAAGGCGGTGCGCGTCATGTCGGCGACGGTCACCATCTGGCTGATTTCCTTGCGCCCCTTGGCGGTGTTGTAAGCGGGGTTCTTCGCCAGCACGATCGCCGTCTCGGCGTCGTGGGACAGGTAATTCAACGTCGCCACCAGCGACCAGCGGTCCATCTGCGCCTGGTTGATCTGCTGCACGCCGTGGTAAAGCCCGGTGGTATCGCCCAGCCCCACGGTGTTGGCGGTGGCGAACAGCCGGAAGCTGGGATGCGGGGTGATGATCTCGTTCTGGTCCAGCAGCGTCAGCTTGCCGTCATGCTCGAGCACGCGCTGGATCACGAACATCACGTCGGCGCGCCCGGCGTCGTATTCGTCGAACACGATCGCCACCGGGTTGCGCAGCGCCCAGGGCAGGATACCCTCCTGGAACTCGGTCACCTGGCGGCCATCGCGCAGCTTGATCGCATCCTTGCCGATCAGGTCGATCCGGCTGATATGGCTGTCCAGGTTCACCCGCACCGCCGGCCAGTTGAGCCGCGCCGCGACCTGTTCGATATGCGTGGACTTGCCGGTGCCGTGATAGCCCTGGATCATGACGCGGCGGTTGTACTGGAACCCGGCCAGGATCGCGAGCGTGGTGTCAGGGTCGAACTTGTAGGTCGGGTCGAGCGCGGGCACGCGGTCCGAGCGGTCCTCGAACCCCTTGACCACCATGTCGCTGTCGATCCCGAACACGTCGCGGACCGAGATCTCTTCGGTCGGTTTGGTCTGTGCCGTCATGCTGCCGTCCGTCGTTCGCTTCTGTCCCGGGCAGGGTGCCCGCGCGTTGCCGCTTTCCTTGGAACATATCTTGGCGGGGTGCAAGGGAAAGGCAGGCGGCGCCGGAACGCAGGGTTTGGTGTTGCAATGCGGGGGCAACTGCGCTTGGCTGCGCGCATGACAGGGCGCAGGATCAGGGCGGGGGCGCATCGCGCGGTGCTGTTCGCGGCGCTGTGGCTGGCGCTGAGCGGGGCCGAGCCCGCGGGCCTCGTGCCCGGTGCGGTGCTGGTGGCGGGGTCGGTGTGGCTCAGCCTGCGGCTGATGCCGCCGCGCCGGCCGCTGCGGCTGTGGCGGCTGGTGGCGCATCTGCCGTGGTTTCTGGGAAATTCGGTGCTGGGCGGGGTGGATGTGGCGCGGCGTGCCCTTGCGCCGTCGATGCCGCTGCGCCCCGGCTGGCGGCGGGTGCAGGTGGCGCTGCCGCCCGGCGGGCGCGTGGCGCTGGGGGGCGAGCTGTCGCTGATGCCCGGAACGCTGGCTGCCGGAACGCAGGGCGGCGCGCTGCTGGTGCATCTGCTGGACACCGACGCGCCGCTGGATCGTGCCATCGCGCATGAAGAGCGCGCGCTCGCCGCGATGACCGAGCGGGCCGGGAACGGATGACCGGCTGGCTGATCCTCTTCGCCGTCGCGCTGGTGCTGACGCTGGCGGGCGCGCTGTGGCGGGTGTGGCGCGGGCCGCGCCGGGCCGACCGGATGATGGCGGCGCAACTGGTGGGCACCGGCGGCGTCGGCGTGCTGATGCTGCTTGCGCCCGCGCATGGGGCGGCGGTGCTGGACGTGGCGCTGGTGCTCGCGCTGCTCGCGGCGCTGGCGGCGGTGGGCTTCGTCAAGGCCTCGACCCCCGACGGCGCCGGCGACCCCGAGGAGGACGCGCCCCCGGCCGGCGCGCGCGGCGATGATCGCTGACTGGCTGACGCTTGCCTTCGGCGCCGTGGGGCTGGTGTTCTTCGTGGCGGGCACCGTGGGCATGATCCGCTTCCCCGACACCTTCAGCCGGCTGCACGCGCTGACCAAGGCCGACAATCTGGGACTGGGCTTCATCGCGCTCGCGGTGGCGCTGCAAATGGAGAGCCTGGCCGACATCGTCAAGCTGGCGGTGATCTGGGCGCTGGCGCTGCTGGCCGCGGGCACCGTGGCGCAGCTGGTCGCGCGCGCCGCGCTGCGCGCCGAAGGCTCGGAGGACCGCGATGCCTGAGCCCCCGGCGCTGCCCTTCGACCCTGCACTCGCGCTCGATGCCGCGCTGGCGGTGGCGATCCTCGGCGCGGCGCTGGCCGCGGTGTCGGGGCGCGGGGTGTTTCGTGCGGTGGTGTTCTTCATCGCCTACGGGCTGATGGTCTCGATCGGCTGGGTGCGGCTGGGCTCGGTCGATGTGGCGCTGGCCGAGGCGGCGATCGGCGCGGGGCTGACGGGTGTGCTGCTGCTGGCCGCGCATGGCCGGCTGGCCCGCGCCGGGGCGGCGACCGATACGCCCGCGGGGGCAGGGCGCGGATGGGCGGCGCTGGCGGGGCTGGCGGTGTCGGGGGCGCTGGTCTGGGCGTGGTTCGCGCTGCCGCCGGTGCCCGCGCGCCCGGGCGCCGAACTGGCCGAGGCGCTGCCGCGGGCGGGGGTGGAAAACCCGGTCACGGCGGTGCTGCTGAACTTCCGCGGCTGGGACACGCTGCTGGAGAGTATCATTCTGCTCGCCGCGCTGGTGGCGGTGTGGATGCTGACGCGCGATGGTGACTGGCGCGCGCCGCTGGGCGTGCCGCAGCACGCGAATGCCGAGGGCGTGATGGCGGGCTTCGCGCGCGTGCTGCCGCCGGTTGGGCTGATGATCGGCGGCTACCTGCTGTGGGCGGGCGCCGACGCCCCCGGCGGCGCGTTTCAGGGCGGCACGGTGTGGGCGGCGGTGCTGCTGGTGGCTGCACTCGCGGGGCTCTGGGCGCCGCCGCGGCTGGAGGCGGCCTGGTTCCGCGCCGCGCTGGTGCTGGGCGGCGCCGTGTTCGTGCTGGCGGGGCTGGCGCTGGCGGGGGTCGGCGCCGGGTTCCTGACGCTGCCCGAGGGCGCCGCGAAGCCGGTGATCCTGGGCATCGAGCTGGCACTGGCGGTCTCCATCGCGGTGACGCTGGTCGCGCTGGTGCTGGGCCCGCCCGAGGGTCCGCCCGACGCACCGCCCGACGCACCGCCCGGCGCACTGCCCGACGCACCGCCCGGCGCACCGCCCGACGCACCGGGAGCGCCGCGATGACCGCGGCGGGCGCGACGCTCTTCGCGGTGCTGGGCGCGGCGCTGGTGGGGGTGGGGCTTTTCGGGCTGTTGTCCGCGCGGCACCTGCTGCGCCGGGTGGTGGCGTTCAACGTGATCGGCTCGGGGATCTTCGTGTTCTTCGGCGCGGCGGGCGCGCGCGGAACAGGCGCGGCGGACCCGGTGCCGCAGGCGCTCATCATCACCGGGATCGTGGTGGCGCTGGCCGCCAGTGCGCTGGCCGTGGCGCTGGTGGTGGCGCTGGCGCGCACCCGCGGCGCCGCCACGCTGCCCGATGAGACCGCACCGGAAGACCGCGCGCCATGAGCGCCATCGTGCTGCTGGTGACGGTGCCGCTGCTGGCCGCGCTGGCGTCGGTGGTCTGGCCCCGGCGCGCCCCCGATCTGGTGGCGGGTGCCGTGGCGCTGGGCCTCGGTGCGGCGCTGTGGCTGGCGCAGGCGGTCTGGCGCGGCGGGGTGCAGCTGGTCGCGCCCGGCGGCTGGGGCGCCCCGCTGGGGATCGAGCTTGCCGCCGACGGGCTGGCGCTCGCGTTCGTGCTGCTGGGCGCTGGGGTGATGGCCGGCGTGGTGTTGTCGGCGCGGGTGGAGATGGCCCCCGCCCGCGCCGGTCCGCGCGCAGGCTTCGGGTTCTGGCCGCTGGCGATGCTGCTCTGGGCGGCGCTGAACGTGGCGGTCATGTCGCGCGATCTGTTCAACCTCTATGTCGCGATCGAGCTGCTGACGCTGGCGGCGGTGGGGCTGGTCGCGCTGGGCGCGAAGCCCGCGACGCTGGTCGCGGCGATGCGCTACATGCTGTTCGCGCTGGCGGGCTCGCTGCTGTATCTGCTGGGCGTGGTGCTGGTCTATGCCGCGCATGGCACGCTGGACATCGCGCTTCTGGGCGCGCGTGTGGCGGCGCCCACCGATGCGCTGGCGCTGGCGCTGATGACCGCGGGGCTCTTGGCCAAGACGGCGCTGTTTCCGTTCCATGTCTGGCTGCCGCCCGCCCATGCCGGGGCGCCGGCGCCGGCCTCGGCGCTGCTGTCGGGGCTGGTGCCGAAGGCGTCCTTCGCGATGCTGCTGCGGCTGTGGTTCGAGGCGATGCCCGACCGCGCCACCCCCGGCGCGCTGTTGCTGCTGGGGGGGCTGGGCGCGGCGGCGGTGCTGTGGGGCGGGCTGCGCGCGCTCGGCCAGCCGCGGTTGAAGCTGATCGTCGCCTATTCGACCGTGGCGCAGCTTGGCTACATGTTCATCGTGTTTCCCCTTTCGGCGCAGGTAGACGCGTGGACCGGCGCGGTGTTTCAGGCGCTCAGCCACGGGCTGGCCAAGGCGGCGATGTTCCTGTGCGCGGGCGTGTTCATCCTGTCGGCGGGGGGCGACCGGATGGCCGATCTGCGCGGGCTGGCGCGGGCGCTGCCGATGACGGGCTTCGCCTTCGCGCTCGCGGCGGTGACGCTGACCGGGCTGCCGCCTTCGGGCGGGTTCACGGCGAAGTATCTGATGATGACCGCCGCCTTCGGTGCCGGGCAATGGCCCTGGGCGCTGGTGCTGGCGGGCGGCGGGCTGATGGCGGCGGCGTATCTCTATCGCCCCGTCACGGCGCTCTTCGCGGGGGAGCGCGCGGCGCCTGCGCGCGCGGTGCCGCGCGTGGTGCAGCTGGTCCCGCTGGTGCTGGCGCTGGCGGCGATCGCGCTGGGCATCCTGTCGGCCGCGCCGTTCGAGGCGCTGCAGATCGGCCGCCCCGAGGGCGCGCCATGAGCCCGGGCGGGGGTCCGCGCCCGCCCATGAGGGGGCGGTCGGGCGCGGCGCGTGGCAGGCCACGCGCGGCACCCCGCGCCCGGCATGGGGGCGGGCGGTGAGCGCGCTGTTGCCCGTTGCGGTGCTGCTGAGCTCGGCCATCCCGGCGGTGGCCACGTTCTTTCTGGCGCAAGACAGCCACGGGCTGCGCAACGCGCTCACCCTTGGCGGGGCGGTGGTCAAGGTGGCGCTGATCGTGGCGATGCTGCTGGCGGTGGCGGGCGGCGCGGCGCATGAGGCGCGCCTGCCGCTGGCGCCGGGGCTTTATATCCTGCTGCGGATCGACGCGATCGCGCTGCTGTTCCTGTCGCTCTCGGCGGTGCTGTGGCTGCTGACCACGCTCTATGCCATCGCCTATCTGGGCGGCAAGCCGCAGCTGTCGCGGTTCTTCGGCTTCTTCAGCCTGTGCGTGGCGGCGACCACGGGGCTGGCGATGTCGGGCTCGCTGATCTCGTTCTTCATCTTCTTCGAGCTGCTGACGCTGAGCACCTGGCCGCTGGTCGCGCACAAGCAGGACGCCCCCAGCCTGCGCGCGGCGCGCAGCTATCTGGCCTATGCGTTGCCGGGCAGCGCGGCGCTGCTGTGGGCGATCGTGTGGCTGGAATCGCTCACCGGCCCGGTGGTGTTCACCGACCCGCCCGCGCTCGATGCGCTGGACCCCGCCAGCCTGCGCGCGATCTTTGCGCTGTTCATCGTGGGGCTGGGCGCGAAGGCGGCGCTGGTTCCGCTGCATGGCTGGCTGCCCGTGGCGATGGCCGCGCCCGCGCCGGTCTCGGCGCTGTTGCACGCGGTGGCGGTGGTCAAGGCGGGCGCCTTCGGCGTGGTGCGCGTGGTCTATGACGTCTTCGGCCCCGACAGCGTGGCGGCGCTGGGCGTGGGGACGGTGCTGGCGGCGGCGGCATCGGTGACGATCCTGTGGGGGTCGCTGCGCGCGCTCCGGCAGACCGAGATCAAGAAGCGGCTGGCCTTTTCCACCGTCAGCCAGGTGAGTTACATCATCCTTGGCGCCGCGCTGGCGAGCCCGGCGGCGCTGATCGGGGGGCTGGCGCATCTGGTGCATCAGGGACTGATGAAGATCACGCTGTTCTTCTGCGCGGGGATCTATGACGAGCGCGCGGGCGTGAAGACCATCGCCGGGCTGGACGGGCTGGGCTGGCGGATGCCGTGGACATCCGTGTGCTTTTCGGTGGGGGCGATGGGGATGATCGGACTGCCGCCGCTCGCGGGGTTCGTGAGCAAGCTCTATCTGGGCCTCGGCGCGCTCGAGGCCGGGGCGCCCTGGGTGCTGGCGGTGCTGGCGGGCTCGACCCTGCTGAACGCGGCGTATTTCCTGCCGCTGCTGTTCCGGCTGTGGTTCGGCACCCCGGCCGAGGGCGCCTCGGGCGACGAGGCCGCGCCGCTGCTGGTTGCGCCGGCGGTGCTCACGGCGCTGGCCTCGCTCGGCGCGGGAGCGCTGGCGGCGACGGCGGTCAGCCCGCTGGGCTGGGCCGAGTTGATCGTGACCGGGGGGTATGCTCGATGAGCGCGGTGGTCGCGGGGCCCGTCTGGCCGCTGGTGGTGCTGCTGTGGCCGCTGGTGCTGGCGCTGGTGACGGTGCTGCCGGGGGGGCGCGGGCGCGCGCTGTGGGTGCTGCCGGTGGCGCCGCTGCCGGGGCTTGCATGGGCGCTGGCGGGTGCGGGCGGTGTCACGCAGGCGCCGGGGCTGCTGCTGGGTGTCACGCTGGGGGCGACCGAGGCGGGCGCGCTGCTCATGGGCACCACGGCGGCGATCTGGACCGCTGCGGGCTGGCACGCGGCGCGCAGCCTGGCCCCGGGGCGCGCCGCGCAGGTGCTGGCGGCGTTCTGGTGCCTGACACTTGCGGGCAATCTGGGCGTGTTCCTGGCCGCCGATGTGGTGACGTTCTACGTCGCCTTCGCCGCGGTGTCGCTGGCCGCGTGGTTTCTGGTGGTGCATCTGCGCACCGACGCCGCGCTGCACGCCGGGCGGGTCTATATCGTGATGGCGGTGCTGGGCGAGACGGCGCTGCTGCTGGGGCTGGTGATCGCGGCACAGGGCGCGGGAAGCCTGCTGATCGCCGATCTGCGCGCCGCGCTTCCGGGGATCGACGGCGGCGGCGTGGCGCTTGCGCTGATCATCGTCGGGCTGGGGCTGAAGGCGGGGATGGTGCCGCTGCATGTGTGGCTGCCGCTGGCGCATCCGGCGGCCCCCGTGCCGGGCTCGGCGGTGCTGTCGGGGGCGATCGTCAAGGCGGGGCTGATCGGGCTGGTGGCGTTTGTGCCGGGGCAGGGGGCGGAGTGGGCGGGGGCACTGCTGGTCGGCCTTGGGCTTGCCGGCGCGTTCGGCGCGGCGCTGTGGGGGCTGACGCAGACCAACCCGAAGGCGGTGCTGGCCTATTCCACGGTCAGCCAGATGGGGCTGATGCTGGCGCTGGTGGGGGCGGGGCAGGGCGCGGTGGCCTATTACGCGGCGCATCACGGGCTGGCCAAGGGGGCGCTGTTCCTGCTGGTGGGCTGCATGATGGCCGCCGCCGGAGCGCGCGCGCGCGGGGTGGTGCTGGCGGTGGCGGCGCTGCTGGCGGCGTCGGTGGCCGGCATACCGCCGCTGGGCGGCGCGCTGGTCAAGGCCGCGGTGAAGCCCGACCTCGCGCCGTGGCTGGCGCAGGCCGTGGGGCTGAGCGCGGTGACCACCACGGCGCTGCTGGGCTGGTTCGTGTGGCGGCTGCGCGCATTGGCCCGTGATCCCGCGCTGACGCTGGGGCCGCTGCTGGCCGGGGCGGCGGCGCTGGGCGTGGCGGCCTTGCTGCTGCCGTGGGGCCTTTGGGCGGCGTGGACGGCGCTGCCGCCCGGCTACGCGCTGGCCCCGGCGGCGCTGGCCGAGGCGCTTTGGCCCGTGCTTGCCGGGCTGGGGCTGCTGGCGGTCGTG
>PUOA01000059.1 GCA_003551925.1 Paracoccaceae bacterium | reverse complement strand
GGCGCGTCGGAGGTGGTGGCGGCCGAGGTGCTACCCGGCATCCTCGCGCCCCTGATCGCCGCGCATCCGGGGTTGGCAGTGGAACTGGCATTGTCCAACCGCAATGACGACCTGTTGCGCCGTGAGGCCGACCTGGCGTTGCGCATGGTCCGGCCCACGCAATCGGGGCTGGTGGCGCGGAAACTGGCGGATGTGCGGATCGGGCTGTTCGCCCATGCGCGCTATCTGGACCGGCACGGCACGCCTGCGGCGCCGGAGGGGCTGGCCGATCACATCCTCATCGGTCCCGACAGTGACCCGATGGCGCTGGAGGGCTTCGCGCAGGCCGGCATCCCCCGCCGCCTCATCCGCCTGCGCTGCGACCGTGAGGCGGCGCAGTTGAACGCTATCCGCGCAGGCCTCGGCATCGGTGTCATGCAGGCCGGGATCGCGGCGCGCGACCCCGACCTGCGCCCGGTACTGGAGGAGGAGCATGTGGCCTTCACGCTGGAATGCTGGCTGGTCCTCCACGCCGATCTGCGCCAGAGCGCCCGCGTAAGGCTGCTGGCCGATCATCTGGCCGAGCATCTGCCACAGGCGCTGGCCGGGTGAGCGCGCCTCAGCCCGCAGCGTTCCAGGCGGACGGGTAGAAGAAGCCGACCACGAAACCTGTGAATACCAGCGTTGCCGCCACCACCCCGGGCAGTTCCGCGACGCTGACCACCACCGAAAGCGCCATCAGCACCAGGAACAGCGCGACGAAGGCCAGCCCGACGACCCGACGACGCCCCTGCGGAAGGTCGGTGCGGCGCTGATGGTAGCCGAGATAGACGCCCGCCCCGGCTGCGACTCCGATGGCTGTGGCGATGTTGAGGGGAAAGCCCAGAGCCGGGATCGCCACTGCCCCGCCGGTGATCGCGGCGCTGGCCGGGGCATACCACCACGGAAAGGGTGGTTTGGGTCTCCTGTGTTCCGTCATTATCGACGTCCCCTGTTTTCCGCACCAATCTACGGGGACGCATTAACGCGCGGGGTTCCGGTCGGGAATCGCCGAAATCCGAATGACGGGTATCGATGTTTCCACCAGCGCCGCACGGATTGGCGCGGCGCTGGCTGCGAGGTGTTGATGAGCGGTCAGGCCGGGCGCGCCCCGGACCAGACGACGCGCTGCTGCGGCAACCGCGACAACCGCCACGGCTGGTCGGGGTGCGCGGGACCATCCGCCAACAGATGCTCCCTCTCGCCAAACGCGCCCGCGATCAGCGGCAGCGCGACGGTCCGGATCAGCGCGTGGCCGAGGCAGGCATGGGCCCCTGCCCCGAAGACCGGTGCGCGCGGCCCGGAGCGGCGCGGCAGGAACCGCGCAGGCCCGCCATAGGCCGCGGGGTCCATGCATCCCGCGCCCCACCACATCCACAGCACCGTGCCGCGGGGTATCCTGATGTCCCCGCAAGCAGTGTCCTCGGTTGCCTGCCGCATCGACAGGATCACCGGCATGGCCAGCCGCAGCGCCTCCTCGAGGCAGGGCTCGGGGCCGTGGCGGGCCACGGTATCGCGAGGCTCGCGCACGAGAGCTGCCAGCGCTCCGGCCAGCCCGGCGGCGGCACTGTCGATCCCGTCCACCGCCATCGAGGCGACCAGCGGTACCGGATCCGCGCCGCTCGGAAGTGCATCGCCTATCACCCGGATGAAGGGCGACCCCGCCTGCCACGCCGCTCTCGTCAGAGTCAGCACCTGCCGCGCGGCGGCGGCCTGCGCCGCGATCTCGGCCTGGGGGTCGGACAGGATCGCCACGGCCCTGGCTAGCGGTTTCACAGCCTCGCCCGGATACCCAGCCACATGCGCCCAGACCCGCGCGGTCAGTGGCAATACCAGATCCTTCGTGAGGTCGAAGGGCGCCGCGCCATGGCAGTCCGCCAGCGCCTGCTGCACCAGCCGCGCGATCTCGGCCCCGCGCGCGGCAATCGGCGCGACACCAAGCCCCGCCAGCGCCGCTCGGCGCGCGTGGCGATGCGCTGGCCCCGCGCCTGCGAACAGCCCCGCCCCAAAGAACGCCGCCAGATCGCCATGCGGCCCGAAAGCCCCGGGCGACACCGCCACCCCCTCGACCGCTGGCTGCCGGGCCAGCGCCGTCAGTTCGGCATGACCGAAGACGCACAGCGCCCCATCAGGCGCGTGCAGCACCCGCTCGTCCGCCGCAAACAGCCGCGCAAACCCCGCGGCAGGGTCGGCCCAGAAGGCCGGCTCATTGCATTCCTTGAAGATACGCAAGTCTCTCACTCCATCCACGCATAAAAACACCCCGGCCTTGGGCCGGGGGCGACGTCCCTGCGGGACGGTCTCAGCGGTTGTGGAGAGTGTCGGTCACGATGCGCTCCTTGCGTCGCCCGGTTGATACCGGAAACCGGCACGCGCCGCAACTGCGCGACAGCGAGCTGCGCTGCCGACGCTACGCGATAGGCCCGCAATCGCGCTCCAGATACTGCCGAAGAAGGGCGGCGCGGCGCGGGCGGAAGCTCTCGCCTGTCCGGCGTAGGCGCGCGATGCGGTCCAGCCGGAACGCCCTGAAATCCTGCCGCAGGGTGCAAAAGGCCAGCACGATCAGTACCCGCTCGAAGAACACCACCGAGAGCGGCCAGATGCGCCGCCGGGTCGCGCGTCCCTCTGCATCGGCATAGTCGATGTCCAGCGCGCGCTCTTCCCACACGGCGGCGCGCACGGCACCCGGGTCGACGGCCAGGGGCGGCTTGGGATCGACCCGCGCCGCGCGTAACCCGGCATGTCGGGCATGATGGCGGGCCTGTTCGGGCAGGGACGCCGTGATCTTGGCCAGCGCCTCGGTCGCTGCCTGCGCCAGCTCGGCATCCCCCTCTGCCCGCACGGAGGAAAGCCCGAGGATCACCGCCTCGATCTCCAGCCGCGACAGCATCTGCGGCGGCAGCGCGGAATCCTCGGACAGCGTGTAGCCATAGCCCGCCTGCCCGTCGATGAGCGCCCCTGCCACCCGCAGTGCCGCGATGTCGCGATAGATCGCGCGTTCGGACACACCCGAAAGCTCGGCCAGCCGCGCCGCGGTCACCGGCCCGGGCTCGGTGCGCAGATGCTGGAGAAGGCGAAGCAGGCGGTCGCTGCGGGGCATAGGGGCTCCTGACGTATTCTGTCGGGATGCCTGTGCGAAAGGGGGCCGGCAAGCCCAACGGAGGACTAGATGCTGACATTCTATCACGCCCCGCAATCGCGGTCTGGTCGCGTCATGTGGTTGCTGCACGAACTCGATGCGCGCTTCGAGACCGTGTGCTGCGATATCCCCCGGCAGGACGGATCCGGCGCGCGTGATCCGCGCAACCCGCATCCCGACGGCAAGGTGCCCGCGCTCGAACATGATGGCACACTGATCACCGAGACGGCGGCGATCCTGCTTTACCTGACTGACCACTTTCCCGACCGCGATCTTGGCCCCGCGCCGGGCGCCTCCGGTCGCGGCGCCTATCTGACATGGCTGTTCTGGTACTGCGGCGTGGTCGAGCCCGCCTACATCGCTGAAGTGCTGGGCGTGGCCGATCATCCGGTGGCGCAAGCGACGTTCC
>PUOA01000092.1 GCA_003551925.1 Paracoccaceae bacterium | reverse complement strand
TATCGCGCTCGCTGCTCATCGCGCCGCTTCTGGTGGATGCCGGCGCTGCCGCGCGCCGGCGATGGGCGCGCGCAGCGCTGGCCTCAATCGGCGCCTTCGATCAGCGAGACCGCCGAGCCGGTCGCGCCGAGCGTGCCGGTCAGGGTAGAGATCAGGCGGTTCCATTGCACCATCGCGGCCTCGGTCACATAGACGGTATCGCCATCGCGGATCTTGAAGTCGCGCGCCAGGAACATGCCGTTGGGCGCGGTCAGGTCCAGCACATAGACGAGGCGTTGATCGCCGATCAGATGCGGCATTTCCAGAACCGAGCGTGCGATATCCTGCGGCTCGTTGCGAAAGACGAAGACGCCGGTGGGGTCGGCGCGCGTGGGATCAAGCCCCCCGACGCGGGCCAGCGCCTCGACGGCGGTGATGGTGGGCGTGTCGAACTGGATCCGATCCTGCGCGCCGGTCGCGCCCAGAATGGTGAAGCGGCGCGTATCCTCCTGCACCAGCACCCGGTCGCCGCCGCGCAGCGCGATATCCAGTTCCGGGTGGCTGAACAGGTCCTCCAGCCAGACGCGATCACTGATCGAACCTCGGGTCACGGTCACCTGCGCGACCTGCGGTGCCACCGTCACACCGCCGGCGCGCGCGATCATCGCGGTGAGCGAGCGGGTCGGGCGTTCGATCGGATAGACGCCTTGCGCGCCCAGACGACCGACCAGCGAGACCGAGGCCCCGTCGCCGCCGGTGCGGCTGACATAGACCTGCGGGTCCGGGGTCTGTTCGTCGAGTTGGCGCGCGATGGTGGCGCGAAGCCCCTCGGGCGTTTGCCCGGCGGCGCGAATGCGCCCGGCGAAGGGCACATAGATGAAGCCCTGGCTGTCAACCTGGATCTGGTCAAGCGTGGTGCCGGCGGACTCGGCGGTGGTGAGCAGTCCCTCGGGGACATTCTCGAACACGGTGACGGCTATCTCGTCGCCGACGCGGATCGTGTCGCCGCCCAGCAGCCGGGCGCGGCGCAGGTCCTCGGAGAAGCCCAGCGCCGGGGTGACATCGGCGGCGCGGTTCACCCGGTCGCCGACGGCCACGATATAGGCGTTTCCCTCGCGCATCACCGAGCCCGCAAAGATCTCGTTCATGGTCGGGCCGGGGCGCGGGATGGTGCAGGCGCCCAGCGCGGCCGCAAGCACGGCCAGCGCCAGCAGGCTGGCACCGCGTTTCATTGTTGCAGACACTGCTCGGGCTCCTTTCGGATTTGCCTCTGTTATTGCTGCCTCTTGTATTTTTCCGACAAGGATAGCCAATGATGCGCTTTTTTCCAAGCGCCATCTGTATTCAACTGTCAGTTTCTCAATTTACCAGCCGGAACTGTTGCCTTGGTGCCGCCGTCCCCTCGATCAGGGCGGTATAGGGGTCTTGCGGGGTCAGCATCAGATCGACGACCTGGCGAAGAAGCTGGCGCCGTCCTGCGGCCGAGTAATAGCCGCCGGGCAGTTGCGAGCTTTCCAGCAGGAAGCGGCGATAGTCACGATAGGCGCGCCGGTCGGGCCGCGTGGGGGCGGCGAAGAAGCGCGCCAGCGGCTGGGTGGAGACGAATTCGGGCTTGTCATAGACCGCGCTGCCGAAAACCTTGAGCGGCATGCCGCGCCAGAGCACCTGCTGCCCGGCGGTGGAATTGATCGTCACCGCCGTGCGCGCGTGGTTGAGCAGCCCTGCCAGTTTGCCGCCGCGCACGAAATGCACCCGTTCGGCGATCCCGTGCGCCCCGGCGAGTGCGGCGATATCCTGCTTGAGCCCGGTGCGCCCATCCGCCAGCGGGTGGGTCTTGAACACCAGATGGTGGTGGCGCGGTGCGCCGCGGGCGAACCCCTCGATGCAGACCTCGATGAACTCACGCATCGTGGTGAAGGGGCTGTGCATGCGAAAGCTCGAATCATGTTCGAGTTGCAGCAACGCCAGGTGATAGGGAAAGCCGCCGGTGCGGATGCGCCAGGTCGCCAGGCGCCGCTCCACGGCGTGCAGCGGCATCATCAGGAGCTGGCGCAGGTAAAGCGCGAATTCCTGGCGCACGCTGAGCGCGCGATGCGGCCTGAAGCCGCTGTAGCGGCGGTTCGCGAGCAGCACGAAGGCGTGATAGAGCGCGCCGTAGAACACATGCTGGCGCGTGTCGCCCCAATGCGCCGGCACGTCGATCAGGTCGGTGTCGCAGTTTTCAAGCGCCGCGCGCATGTCGTCGATGCTCAGCGCCATCAGCCGGGAATGGCCGTTGGACCCGTCACGCTCATAGCTGACCCACCACGGGCGCAGGTAGCCCTCTTCAAAGACATGCACGCAGATGCCGCGCCGCTTGGCCTCTTCCACGGCGGTGGCGTGGATGGTGCGGGTATCGCCATAGAGCACCAGATCGGTGATCTTGTGTCGTGTGAGCAGCTCGGCAAGGAAATCGGGCCAGGCCTCGGGCTTGTCGGTGTAGGGGATATAGCCCTGACCCGGCCAGAAGAGCTGATCGCCGCGGTTGAAGCCCACGCGCCAGACCTGTGCCCCCGCGCTGCGCAAGAGCTTGCCAAGCCGCGCGAAGAAGGGTCCGTGCGGCCCTTGCAGGAACAGGAAATGCCGGCCTTCGCCGGTGAGATTTGCCATGCCCGTGACCTCTGCCCGTAATCGTCGGGGTCTGCGCCCCTTTTTTTCATGAAACAGAATGCCAGATATTTGGTTAATTTTGAAGGCCCAAAAGCAAATGCTCCTCGTCAGGCGCGCCGGGCTCGCCCTTGCGTTGATGCCCTTGCAATTACGGGCGCGTCGGGCGAAGCCGGTGGCGGTTGGCGCATGACGGTTGGGCAACCACAGCCCTGGATTGACAAGGAGAGTGAACGTGTTCACCGGCATCATCACCGATATCGGGCGCATCAGCGCGCTGGAGAGCCGCGGCGATCTGCGCGCGCGGATCGAGACGGGTTATGACACGACGGGTATCGATATCGGTGCCTCGATCGCCTGCGACGGGGTCTGCCTGACCGTTGTGGCGCTGGGGCCGGGCTGGTTCGCGGTCGATGTCTCGGCCGAGACGCTGTCAAAGAGCAATCTGCGCGGCTGGGCCGAGGGGCACGCGGTCAATCTGGAACGCGCGCTGAAGCTGGGCGATGAGCTTGGCGGGCATATCGTCTCGGGCCATGTAGACGGGCTGGCCGAGGTGGTGGCGGCGCATGACGAGGGCGACAGCACGCGGCTGACCTTTCGCGTGCCGGCGGCGCTGGCGGGGTTCATTGCGCCGAAAGGGTCGGTGGCGCTGAATGGCACGTCGCTGACGGTGAATGATGTCGAAGGGCGCGATTTCGGTGTCAATCTGATCCCGCATACCAAGGAGGTGACGAATTGGGGCGCGGTCACGGTTGGCGATATGGTCAATCTGGAGATCGACACGCTGGCGCGCTATGTCGCGCGGCTGCGCGAATGGGAAGCGTCGATCGCGTCGGAGCGCTGATTTTCACCTGGATTTGCCGGGCGCTTGTGGCATCGCCGGGCGCTTGCGGGGGCGCGCGCGCCGGGCAGCCGGGCGTGGCAGGAAGCGGGGCGCTCCCGCG
>PUOA01000031.1 GCA_003551925.1 Paracoccaceae bacterium | reverse complement strand
TCCGGATGGAAATCAAGTTTCACGTGGGAAATGGTCGGTGCTGTTGGCGTTGAAGATGACCCTACAGCATCATCAGGGTGAGCCCAACCTTTCCGAGCAGCTCCGGATCCCGTCCACGCGAAAGCGGGCGGAGTTTCCTCCGCCCGCCCAAGGTCTTTCGTTGTGTGTCAGGCCCCTTGAGCGGCAGATATCAACTCAAGCGGTTGATACCATTTCATAAAACGGGATTTCGGCCCGGATTATTTTTCGCCGCAATTTCGAAATTTCGTACAAGATTTTGAAATCTGACAGGTGACACGACGTCACGCATGCCGCAGCCGCCCGGCACCCCGCGCGCTGCAAAGGCCGACGGCCGGGGGTCGCCCCCCGGCCGCCATTGCCCGCGCCCGCCTCAGCTGCACCCGCTTGTTGACCCGCAGGTGTTGCATTTCATGCAGGTCCCGTTGCGCACCAGCGTGTAGTTGCCGCATTCGCCGCAGGGGTCGCCCTCGTAGCCCTGCATCCGGGCCTTGGCGCGGGGGTCGAGCGTGGCGACGGTCAGGCTCTCGCTGTGGGACTCGGTCTCCAGCCGCACGGCGGTCGCCCCGCCGGTGGCCAGCGCGGTGGCCTGTCCGCCCTGCAGCACCATCAGCTCCTGCGGCATCCGCTTGCGCAGATACCCGGTCGAGCTGATCTGGCGCAGCACCTCGAGCCCGCGATTGGCGGCCTCGTCCGAGATCTCGGTCACGTTGCGCTGGCCTTCACCCTCGCCCGCGCCCAGATCGTCGAAGCTGGTGCCCTTGGGCTTCACATGCGCCAGATCGGTGCGGTCCAGATAGCTCACCGCCAGCTCGCGGAAGATGTAGTCCAGGATCGAGGTCGCGTTCTTGATGCTGTCATTGCCCTGCACCATGCCCGCCGGTTCGAAGCGGGTGAAGGTGAAGGCGTCCACGAACTCTTCCAGCGGCACGCCGTATTGCAGACCCACCGAGATCGCGATGGCGAAATTGTTCATCATCGCCCGGAAGCCCGCGCCTTCCTTGTGCATGTCGATGAAGATCTCGCCCAGCCGGCCGTCGCCGTATTCGCCGGTGCGCAGATAGACCTTGTGGCCACCGACGATCGCCTTCTGGGTGTAGCCCTTGCGCCGTTCGGGCAGCTTGGTGCGCTCGCGGCGGATGACCTCCTTGACGATCACCTTCTCGACGATCTTCTCGGCCAGAACGGCGGCCTTTTCCTGCTGCGAGCCGGTTTCGAGGATCTCCTCGGCGTCCTCGTCATCCTCGACCAGCGCGGCGGCCAGCGGCTGGCTGAGCTTCGAGCCGTCGCGGTAAAGCGCGTTGGCCTTGATCCCCAGCGAGTGGCTGAGCTCGTATGCCGCCAGCGTGTCGGCGATGCTGGCCGTGTTGGGCATGTTGATGGTCTTCGAGATCGCGCCCGAGATGAAGCTCTGCGCCGCGGCCATCATGTGGATGTGGCTGTCCACCGACAGGAAGCGCTTGCCCTTCTTGCCGCAGGGGTTGGCGCAGTCGAACACCGCGTAGTGCGCGGGCTTCAGATGCGGCGCGCCCTCCAGCGTCATGGTGCCGCAGACATGGTCGTTCGCGGCCTCGATCTGCGCGCGGGTGAAGCCCAGATGGCGCAGCAGGTCGAAGGCGGGGTCGTTGAGCTGTGCGGTGGGAATGCCCAGCGTCTCGCGGCAGAAGGCCTCGCCCAGCGTCCACTGGTTGAACACGAAGCGGATGTCGAAGGCCGAGGGCAGCGCCTTTTCGACCTTGGCGATTTCCTCGGGGCCGAAGCCGTGGCCGATCAGCGCGGTGTGGTTGATCCCCGGCGCCTGGCCCAGGCTCCCGTGGCCGACCGCGTGGGCGATGATCTCGGCGATTTCGGCCTCGCGATAGCCGAGCTTGCGCAGCGCGGCGGGCACCGACTGGTTGATGATCTTGAAATACCCGCCCCCGGCGAGCTTCTTGAACTTCACCAGCGCGAAATCGGGCTCGATCCCGGTGGTGTCGCAATCCATCACCAGCCCGATGGTGCCGGTGGGCGCGATCACCGTGGCCTGCGCGTTGCGGTAGCCATGCGCCTCGCCCAGGCTCAGCGCTTCATCCCACGACGCGCGCGCGAGCTCGACCAGCCCCGCGTCGGGGCAATGCGCCGCATCCAGCGCCACGGGGGCGACGTTGACGGCCTCGTAATCGCCCTGCCCATGCGCGGCGCGGCGGTGGTTGCGGATCACGCGGAGCATGTGCTCGCGGTTCCTGGCGTAGCCCGGGAACGGTCCCAGCTCACCCGCCATCTCGGCCGAGGTTGCGTAGCTGACGCCGGTCATGATCGCGCTGAGCGCCCCGCACAGCGCGCGGCCCTCGGGCGAATCGTAGCCCAGCCCCATGTTCATCAGCAGCCCGCCGATATTGGCGTAGCCCAGCCCCAGCGTGCGGAACTCATACGACCGCTGCGCAATCGCGCGCGACGGGAACTGCGCCATCATCACGCTGATCTCCAGCGTCACGGTCCACAGCCGGGTGGCGTGGGTGTAGCCGGCGCCGTCGAAGCGCGTGCCGTCGTAGAACTTGAGCAGGTTCATCGACGCCAGATTGCAGGCCGTGTCATCGAGGAACATGTATTCCGAGCACGGGTTGGAGCCGCGGATCGCGCCATGCTCGGGGCAGGTGTGCCACGCGTTCACGGTGTCGTGGAACTGGATGCCGGGATCGGCGCAGGCCCAGGCGGCTTGCCCCACCTGATCCCACAGCGCGCGGGCCTTGACGGTCTTGGCGACCTTGCCGTCGGTGCGGCGCAGAAGCTCCCAGTCGGCATCGTCGCGCACGGCTTGCAGGAACGCGTCGGTCACGCGGACCGAGTTGTTCGAGTTCTGCCCCGACACGCTGGCATAGGCTTCCGAATCCCAATCGGTGTCATAGGTCGGAAACTCGATCGAGGTGTATCCCTGCCGCGCGTATTGCAGCACGCGGTTGATGTAGGTCTCGGGGATCATCGACTTCTTGGCGGCGCGGATCGCGGCCTTGAGCGCGGGGTTGGCGGCCGGGTCGGTCGCCGCCTCGGGCGCGCCGTCCCAGTTGCGGATCGCGGCGAAGATGTCGTTCAGCCGCGCCTCGTGCATCTTCGAGCCGGCGACGAGGGAGGCGACCTTCTGCTCCTCGATCACCTTCCAGTTGATGAACTCCTCGATGTCGGGGTGATCCATGTCGCAGATCACCATCTTGGCGGCGCGGCGCGTGGTGCCGCCGGACTTGATCGCCCCCGCCGCGCGGTCGCCGATCTTCAGAAAGCCCATCAGCCCCGACGACTTGCCCCCGCCCGAGAGCTTCTCGCCCTCGGCGCGCAGGCTCGAGAAGTTGGTGCCGGTGCCCGAGCCCTACTTGAACAGCCGCGCCTCGCGCACCCACAGGTCCATGATGCCGCCGTCGTTCACCAGATCGTCGCTCACCTACTGGATGAAGCAGGCATGCGGCTGCGGGTGCTCATAGGCGGATTTCGATTTCACCAGCTTGTGGGTAAAGGGATCGACGTAGAAATGCCCCTGGCTGGGCCCGTCGATGCCATAGGCCCAGTGCAGGCCGGTGTTGAACCATT
>PUOA01000316.1 GCA_003551925.1 Paracoccaceae bacterium | reverse complement strand
GCCGAGATGGCGGGGTTCCGGCTGCCCATCGAGAGCGTGGCGCTGCAGGCGCTGGTCTCCGAGCCGGTGAAGCCCTGCATGGATGTCGTGGTGATGGCCAACACCGTGCATGGCTACATGAGCCAGTCCGACAAGGGCGAGATGGTGATCGGCGGCGGCGCGGACGGCTACAACAACTACACCCAGCGCGGCAGCTGGCACCACATCGAGGAAACCGTCCGCGCGCTGTGCGAGACCTTCCCGATGATCAGCCGGCTGAAGATGCTGCGCCAGTGGGGCGGGATCGTGGACATGACCGGCGATCGCTCGCCGATCCTGTCGAAAACGCCGCTGGGCGGGTGCTTCATCAACTGCGGCTGGGGCACGGGCGGGTTCAAGGCGACGCCGGGATCGGGCTGGGCGATGGCCGAGCTGATGGCCAAGGGCTCCTCGCCCCTGACCGACGCGTTTTCGCTCGCGCGGTTCCGCGAGGGGCGCTTCGTCGACGAAAGCGTTGCCGCGGGGGTGGCGCATTGACCCGCGCGCCGCTCCGCAATGCCTGCGGCAACGTGGCGGCGGAAATTTTCGCCGGACCCCTTGTGACTTTGTGGCGCACGCGCCTATCTCCGCTTGCGAACCAGCTTTCGGAGACATCATGCGCTACTATCTGCTCTACAACGCCGTCATGCGCCACCCGGGCCGCATCGCGGCCTTCGTGTTCGGCGCCCTGCTGCCGCTGCTGGCCGCCGGGCTGGTTCTGGCCCCCAAGACCGGCGGGCTGTCGGACAGCGCCGCCAATTCCGCCCCGCCGGCCTTCGTGGTCGAAACCTTCGACTGAGCGCGCGACGCGGCGCGCCCGGTCCCTGAACCGGAGCGCGCCATGCTGCTGCTGAGCTGTCCCTGTTGCGGCGTCACCGCCGAGGAAACCGAGTTCGCGCCGGGCGGGGAGGCGCATCTGACGCGGTCGGGCCCCGGATCGGATGATGATGCGTTCGAAAGCTACATGTTCGCGCGTCGCAACCCCTCGGGCGTGCATTTCGAGCGCTGGCGCCATGCCTATGGCTGCGGCAAATGGTTCATCGCCGCGCGCTGCACCGTGACGCTCGAGGTGTTCGCCACCTATCCCGCGCAGACCACCGAACCGCCGCCCGAGGTCGTGGCGAAGATCAAGGCCCGCCGCCCCGACCGGGAGGGACACGCATGAGCCACCGACTGGAGAGCGGCGGTCGGCTGATCGACCGCGCGCAAAGCGTCAGATTCACCTTCAACGGCCGCCATCTGCGCGGGTTCGCGGGCGACACGCTCGCCTCGGCACTGCTGGCGGCGGACCAGATGCTTGTGGGGCGGTCGTTCAAGTATCACCGCCCGCGCGGCATCGTCGCCTCGGGCGCCGAGGAACCGAACGCGCTGGTCGGCCTTGGCGGCGGCGACCGGTTCGAGCCCAACGCCCGCGCCACCACGACCGAGCTGCACGCCGGGATGGCGGCAAGCAGCCAGAACCACTGGCCGTCGCTCGAGTTCGACCTGCTGGCGGTCAACAGCCTGGTGCCGCAGGTGCTGACGGCGGGGTTCTACTACAAGACCTTCCTGCGCCCGCGCGCCTTCTGGAAACATGTCTACGAACCGATCATCCGCCGCTCGGCGGGCCTGGGTGCCGCGCCGAAGGCCGAAGCGCGCGACCCCGACACTTACGAGCTGGCCTATGATTTCGCCGACGTGCTGGTGATCGGCGGCGGCGTGGCGGGGCTTCAGGCGGCGCTTGCGGCGGGCCGCGCCGGCGCGCGCGTGCTGCTGTGGGAGCAGACCGCCCATTGGGGCGGGCGCGCGCCGGTGGATGGCGTGGTGATCGACGGCCAGCCCACCGATGCGTGGATCGCCGCAGCGCTGGACGCGCTCGACGCCATGCCCAACGTCACCCGGCGGCGGCGCTGCATGGGCGCGGGTGTCTACGACCACGGCTATGTGCTGGGCTACGAACGCCTGACCGACCACGCCCCCGACAGCCCCGGCCCGCGCCAGCGGCTGTGGCGGGTGCGCGCAGGCCGCGTGATCACCGCCACCGGCGCGATCGAACGTCCGCTCTCGTTTGCGGGCAACGACCTGCCGGGGGTGATGCTGGCCTCGGCGGTGCGCGACTATGTGGTGAACTGGGCCGTCAGCCCCGGCGCGCGCACCGTGGTCGTCACCAACAATGATGACGCCTACCGCACCGCCATCGCGCTGGCCGAGGCCGGGCAGGAGGTTCCCGCCATCATCGACGCCCGCCCCGAGGCCACCGGCGCGCTGCCCGCCCGCGCGCGCGCGCTGGGGCTGCGCGTGCTGACCGGGCACGGCATCCGCAAGGTCGCGGGCGGCAAGCGCGTCACCGGCGTGGCGCTGTGCCGGATCGACAGCCGCGGCGTGGCGACCACGGAAACCATCGCCTGCGATGCGGTGGCGATGTCGGGCGGCTGGTCGCCGGTGGTGCATCTGTGGTCGCATTGCGGGGGCAAGCTGGTCTGGGACGACGCGCGGGCGTTCTTTCGCCCCGACCCCGACCGTCCGCCGCTGGGCCATGACGGGGCGGGCTTCGTCGCCTGCGCCGGCGCGGCCAGCGGTGCGCTGGGCGCCCCCGAGGGGCTGGCCGATGCCCACGCCGCTGGCGCCGCCGCTGCGCAGGCCACCGGACACAGCGCCGATCCCGGCCCCGCCGCGCAGGCCGAGGCGACCCCCGAGGCCCCGCTGCGCCAGATCTGGATGATGCCCGCGCAGGCCGACTACGAGCTGCGCGCGAAGATGTGGCTCGATTTCCAGAACGACGTGAAGGTCTCGGACCTGCAGCTTGCCGCGCGCGAGGGGTATCAGTCGGTCGAACACGCCAAGCGCTACACCACGCTGGGCATGGCCACCGATCAGGGTAAGCTGAGCAATATCAACGGCCTTGCAGTGCTTTCGGATGCACTGGGTCAACCGATCCCGGCCACCGGCACCACCACCTTCCGCCCGCCCTATACCCCCATTTCGCTGGGCGCCATCGCCGGCGAGGCCAAGGGCGAGCTGTTCCAGCCGCTGCGCCGCACGCCGCTGCACGACTGGCACGCGGAAAACGGCGCGCAGTGGGAACCTGTCGGGCAGTGGCGCCGGCCCTTCTGCTATCGCCGCGCAGGCGAGGACACGCACGCCGCCGTCAACCGCGAGGTCAGGAACGCGCGCAGCAATATCGGGCTGCTCGATGCCTCGACGCTGGGCAAGATCCTCGTCTCCGGCCCCGATGCGCCGCGCCTCATGGACATGCTCTACACCAACATGATGTCCACGCTGAAGCCGGGGCGCTGCCGCTACGGGCTGATGTGCAATGAAAACGGCTTCCTGATGGATGACGGCGTGGTCGCGCGGCTCGATGAGCAGTCGTTCCTGGTGCACACCACCACCGGCGGGGCCGAGCATGTGCATGGCTGGATGGAGGACTGGCTGCAATGCGAATGGTGGGACTGGAAGGTCCACACCGTCAACCTGACCGAGCAGTTCGCGCAGATCGCCGTGGTCGGCCCCAGGGCGCGCACGCTGCTTGAACGCCTGGGCGGGATGGATCTGAGCCGCGAGGCGCTGCCCTTCATGGCCT
>PUOA01000205.1 GCA_003551925.1 Paracoccaceae bacterium | reverse complement strand
CGCCCCCGGCGTGGCCGACGCGCTGGTGCTGTGGCGCACGCTGCTGCAGGAAGGGCTTGCCAGCCCCGACACGCTGACCCGCGGGCAGTGGGACAGCACCGGCACCTTCAACGGCGGCAATGCCGCAATGGCGATCTCGGGGCCGTGGGAGCTGGTGCGCATGGCCGAGGATGCCGATTTCGACTGGGGCGTGGCGCTGCTGCCGGTCAAGGAAGACGGCGGCCCGCGCGCCTCGGCGCTGGGGGATTTCAACCTCGCCATCTTCGCCAACACCGACCACCCCGACGAGGCCTTCGCCTTCCTGGAATACTACCAGAGCCAGGTCGAGCGCGTGTGGCCCGAATTCACGCGCCTGCCCTCGGTCGAGGGCGTGCCGCTGGCCGAGACCGGCGACGCGCGGATCGATGCGGCGGCGGCGGTCTTCGCCGAGCAGCTTGAAACCGCGCGCAACCGCGGCCCGCACCCGGAATGGCCGCGCATCAGCCGTGCCATCCAGACCGCGTTCCAGGATGTGCTGACCGGCGCGGCCGCGCCGCAGGATGCGCTAGACAGGGCCGCCGGGCAGATCGACTCGATCCTGAACTGACCGACCGACGACCGCGCCGCCCTCCTTGCTTCCTCCGGGGGGCGGCGTGGCTTTCCAGCGGACCCAGGCACCCGGAGGACCGGCCATGACACGCCTGTTGAAGAGCCTGCGCGACGGCATCGGCTTCGACACGATGCTCATCATCCTTGCACTGTCCTACCTGTTCGCCTTTGCGGGTTTGCCGCTGCTTTACAACGTCATCATCAGCTTCCAGCAGGTGGATGTGTTCAGCCTGGGCACGCTGTTCCACCCGCCGGCGGGTTTTGACAACTATGTCAGCGTGTTCACCGACCCGCTCGCGCGGCGGGTGCTGATCAACACGATCATCTTCACGCTGGGGTCGGTCGCGCTGCAGTTCAGCCTCGGCTTCGCGCTGGCGCTGTTCTTTCACCAGAACTTTCCCGGCTCGACCTGGCTGCGCGGGCTGTTCCTGGCGGGGTGGATCCTGCCGGGGCTGGTGGTGGGCGTGCTGTGGAACTGGCTGCTGTCGGGCGATTTCGGCGTGATCAACCACATGCTGCGCAGCTGGGGGCTGATCGACAGCGCGATCTTCTGGCGCTCGGACACCGCGTGGTCGCTCTATGCGGTGATGCTGGCCAACATCTGGTATGGCACGCCCTTCAACATGATCCTGTTGTCGGTGGGCCTCGCCGCGATCCCCAACGACCTTTACGAGGCCGCCGAGCTTGACGGCGCCAATGCCTGGCAGCGGTTCTGGACGATCACGCTGCCGATGATGCGCTCGACCATCGGCGCGGTGCTTGCGCTGGGGGTGATCTTCACGCTGCAGCAGTTCGATCTGTTCGCCGCGATCACCCAGGGCGGACCGGCGGGGTCGTCCACCGTGGCGCAATACTGGTCATGGGAGCTGAGCTTCCGCGAGTTCGACTTCGGCCGCGGGGCGGTGATCTCGGTGTGCATGATCATCGTCGTGCTGTTCGTGTCGTTGATCTATGTCCGCTCCACCCGCGCGGAGACGCGGCTATGAGCACCGCATGGACAAACCGCGTGCTGCTGCTGGTCGGGCTGGTGCTGGCGGGGATCTACCTGTTCCCGCTCTACTGGATGTATGTCACCAGCCTGAAGACCAATTCGTCGATCTTCGCGGTGCCGCCCGAATTCCTGCCCGGCGCGCCGCAATGGCAGAACTATGCCCTGATCTGGGAGGTGGCGAACCTGCCGCGCTTCCTGTGGAACTCGCTGGTCATCGCCACCGGGGTGACGGCGATCACCGCGATCACCGGGGTGGGCGCGGCCTATGTTCTGGCGCGCTACCGCAACGCCTGGGTGGATGTGTCGCTGTTTCTGGTGCTGATGTTGCAGGTGCTGCCACCGTCGCTGATGGTCACGCCGATCTTCGTGGGGTTCTCGTGGGTGGGCCTGCTGGACTATCCCCGCTTCGCCGCGGTGCTGGCGATTTCGGCCAAGACGATGCCGTTCTTCGTGATCCTGTGCCGCGCCGCGTTCATGACCGTCCCGCGTGAGCTGGAAGAGGCCGCGCTGGTGGACGGCAACTCGCGCGCCGGGGCGTTCTTCATGATCGTGCTGCCGCTGGCGCGCAACGGCATCCTGGTGGCGGCGCTGCTGATCTTCATGCAGGGCTTCGGGGAATTCGTCTACTCGGCCTCGCTGATCGCCGACAACCGCCTGCACCCGGCCTCGATCGGGATGACCAACTTTCTGCAGCCCAATGTGGTGAACTGGAACGCGATCATGGCCTATGCGGCCACCTATGTGACGCCGCTGATCGCCATCTTCGTGATCCTGCAACGCCAGATCGTCACGGGCCTGACCGCGGGAGCGCTGAAATGACCGATCAGATCGAAATCATCGACGTCCAGAAGCATTACGGGGCCTTCCACGCGCTCAAGGACATCAACCTGACCATCCCCAAGGGCCAGTTCGTGGCGCTGGTGGGGCCGTCGGGCTGCGGGAAGTCGACGCTGCTGCGCTCGATCGCGGGGCTCGAGGAGATCTCGGAGGGCACGCTGCGCATCGCCGGCGAGGTGGTCAACGGCGTCCCGCCGCGGCGGCGCGATCTGGCAATGGTGTTCCAGTCCTACGCGCTTTATCCGCACATGAACGTGCGCGACAACCTGACCTATGCGCTGCGGCTCAAGGGTGTGAGCAAGGCCGAGCGCGCCCGCCAGGCCGACGAGGTGGCGCGCGTGATCGGGCTGGAGAACCTGCTTGAACGCTACCCGCGCGAGCTGTCGGGCGGGCAGCGCCAGCGCGTGGCCATGGGCCGCGCGATCATCCGCCAGCCCAAGGCGTTCCTGTTCGACGAGCCGCTGTCGAACCTCGACGCCGCGCTGCGGGTGCGGATGCGCAAGGAAGTGCGCGCGCTGCATGACCGGATCGGCGCGACCTCGGTCTATGTCACCCACGACCAGATCGAGGCGATGACCATGGCCGACCATGTCGTGGTGCTGCGCGCCGGCGTGATCGAACAGCAGGGCGCGCCGATGACGCTCTATGATCGCCCGGCAAACCAGTTCGTGGCCGGGTTCATCGGGTCCCCGGCGATGAACTTCGTGCCCGCCGCGATCGGGCCCGACGGGCGCTCGGTGGTGCTTGAACTGGCGGGGAACCCGGCGCTGCCCATCGACATCGACGCCACGCCGGGGCGGCAGGTGATCGCCGGCCTGCGCCCCGAGCATCTGGAAATCGGCGCCCCCGATGCCGAGGGCGCGGCCACCATCACCATCGGCATGATCGAGCGCACCGGCTCCTCGTGCTACCTGTTCGCCGAGGGCGAGTCCGAGCTGATCATCGTGACCGGCGGCGAAACGCAGATCACGCCGGGGGACCGGATCGGGCTGAGCATCGCGCCGCGGCAGGTGCATCTGTTCGACCGCGACAGCACGGTGTCGCTGCGGGAGTGATCGCCATGGCGGACACGCGCAGCGACGTGGTGATCGTGGGCGCCGGGCCATCGGGCGCCGTGGCGGCGCTGGAGCTGGCGCGCGCCGGCATGTCGGTGACGGTGCTCGAACAGGGCGGCTGGGTCGCGGCCGAGGAATTCGACGGCGCCCGCCCGGAATGGGAACTTACCCAGCTGAAGAAATGGCACCCCAACCCCAACATCCGCGGCCGGCCCGAGGATTACCCCGTCGATGCCAGCGGATCGGATGTGAATCCGCTGATGTTCGCGGGCGTGGGCGGTGCGGCGCTGATCTTCGGCGCGCACTGGGTGCGCTTCATGCCCTCGGATTTCCGGGTGCGCAGCCTCGACGGCGTCGCCGATGACTGGCCGTTCACCTATGACGACCTCGCGCCCTTCTACGCATATGTCGAAGAAGCGGTCGGCGTCTCGGGCCTGTCGGGCAATCCCGCCTATCCCGACGGCGCGCCCTGCCCGTTGCCGCCGCTGCCGATGGGCAAGGTGGGGCGCAAGGCGGCGGAGGGGATGAACGCGCTGGGCTGGCACTGGTGGCCGGGGTCGAACGCGATCCCGTCGCGCGCCTATCGCGGGCTGCAGCCCTGCGTGCTGCGCGGCACCTGCGGCACCGGCTGTTCGGACGGAGCAAAGGGCACGCCGGACCGCACCCACTGGCCCGAGGCGCTCAGGCTCGGCGTGCGGCTGCTCACCGGCGCCCGCGTGGCCGACGTCGAGACCGATGCGCAGGGCCGGGCGTCGGGCGCCGTGTGGATCGACCGCGCGGGCGCGCGCCACCGGGCGCGGGGCGATGTGGTGATCGTGTGCGCCAACGGCATCGGCACGCCGCGGCTGCTGCTGATGTCGGGGCTGGCCGGGCGCTCGGGGCTGGTAGGGCGGCGGCTGATGATGCATCCCTATGCCGGCGTCATGGGGACCTTCGACGAGGATCTGGAAAGCTGGGTCGGCCCGGCGGGGCAGATCCTGGTGTCGATGCAGTTCTACGAGACCGACGCGTCGCGCGGGTTCCTGCGCGGCGCCAAGTGGAACGCCATGCCCGCGGGCGGCCCGCAGAGCTTTCGCGCCGGCTACACCGGCGGCACACTGACCGAAGGCTGGGGGCCGGCGCTGCACGACAGCGTGCGGCGCAAGTTCGGGCGCAGCTTCGAATGGGGCATCATCGGCGAGGATCTGCCCGATCCTGCCAACCGCATCGTGCTGTCGGACCACCTGACCGACAGCGACGGGCTGCCCGCCCCCGAAATCCGCTACACCATGTCCGACAACACGCACCGCATGCTGGCCTTCCACACCGCCCGCGCGGTCGAGGCGATGGAGGCCGCCGGCGCCATCGCCACCGAGGTCACGCCGCTGATCCGCGATTGCGGCTGGCACCTGATGGGAACCGCGGTGATGGGGAGCGACCCCGAAACCTCGGTGGTCGACGAATTCGGCCGCGTGCATGACGTGCCCAACCTGCTGGTGATGGATGGCAGCACCTTCCCCACCTCGTCGGGGATGAACCCGACCGCGACGATAATGGCGGTGGCTGCGCGCTCGGTGCTGGACCTGATCGAGCGGCGCGGCGAGATCGCGCCGGCGGCATGACGGGGCGTGCGATGGCCGACGACACCCTCCTGAGCGACGCAGAACGCGCCCGGCTCGCCGCGCTCGCCGCGCTGATGATCCCCGGCGACGAGCTGATGCCCGGCGCCGCCGCGCTGGCGCTGCACGGCACGCCGGTGGACACCGTGCTGCGGATCGACCCCACGCGCATCCGCCCCCTGCGCGGGTTTCTGGCGCTGCCCGGCGCGGTGTCCAGCCTGGCAGAGGTCGAGGCGCTGGCCCAGCGCGACCCTGACGGCTTCGCCGCGCTGGGGGTGGTGCTGGCGAACGCCTGTTTCATGCACCCCGACACCCGCGCCGCCATCGGTTATCCGGGGCAGGAGGCGCGCGACAGTTCCGCGGGCCTGAGCGACGCCGACCTCGCGCTGCTGGCCGAGGTGCAGGCCCGCCCCGGCCCGGCGCGTGACCTCTAACCGCGCGCGCTGGCGTAAAGCGCGAAGCAGCGCGGCCGCTCGGCGCGCAGCCGCGCGCGCAGCGCGTCCGACAGTTCCGGCGCGCCGGGGGGCGAGGCGTTGGCCACCGGCAGCGTGATCTCGGTCTCCAGCCGCTCCGACAGCCAGGCGGTGAAGCGGTCCATCGCCTCGTAGCGGAACAGCACGTCCACGCTGCCGCCGCCGCGCGGATTGGACAGGAACCGCCCCTGCGCGCCCACCTGCGCCCAGGGGGGCGAGGGGTCCGACAGATACCCCTCGACGAACGCGTCGAAGCTGAGCCCGGCGGTGGAGTTCGGGTGCCCCTCGCGCTCGGGGCGGGCGCGGTAGCGATACCAGCTTCCCAGCCAGTCCTCGGGCTCGCGGATCAGGGCGCAGGTTTCGGGCCGCTGATCGGTGTATTGCGCGATGAGCGGCGCAACGAAGCGCGCGAAGCGCTGCAGGCCCATGTGCTTGACCTGCGGCATGTTCCTGAACACCATGTCGGCCTGCCCCGCCAGCGCCATGTGCAGCGCGGTGCTGCCGGTCTTGGGGGTGGCCAGCAGGACCAGGTTCTTGCGGATGAAAACGAGCATGGGTCGCGCTCCGTGGGGTTACCCGACGGTGGGCCGGGGCGCGCGGGCTGTCAAGCCGGTCGCAGGCGTTCGCGCTCTGCGCAGAAAACGGGCGACATGCCCGAAAGATGCGCGCTCATCTGCCGCAATTCGCGGCGCTGCGCGGGTGTGCAGGGCGGAGCGATTGACCTTGCCGCCGGCAGCGGCTGCGCTGCGGGCAAGATGAACTCGCTCACCGATCTGGACCAGCACCAACGCAGTCAGGGGCGCGCGCAGGCGCGCTTTGCCGTCGCGCGCGGGTCGACGCGGCTGGAGCGGCTGCATCAGCAGGGCTCGGCCAAGCTGATCGTGCTGCCGGGCCCCGAGGCGGTGTTCCTGAACACCTCGGGTGGGCTGACGGGCGGCGACCGGCTGGAGCTGGGCCTGACGCTGGGGTCCGGCGCGCGCGTCACCGCGACCACCCAGACCGCCGAGCGGGTGTATCGCGCGGCCTCGGGGTCGGCGGCGATCAGTGTGGGCATGGAGCTTGGCGCGGGCGCGCATCTGGACTGGTTGCCGCAGGAGACGATCCTGTTCGACCGTGCCGCCGCGCGTCGTCGCACGCAGATCACGCTGGCCGAGGGTGCGACCTGCCTGATGTGCGAATCCGTGGTGCTGGGCCGTGCCGCGATGGGCGAGCGGGTGCACGAGGCCGCATTCACGGACTGGCGGCTTGTGCAGCGCGATGGCCGTCCCCTGCATCTGGAGGCGCTGACGCTCGACGCCGCGCGGCTGGCTGCGGGCGCTGCGGGGCTGGCCGATGCGCGCGCTTTCGCCACACTGGTGCTGGTTGCCCCCGACGCCGGGGACGCGCTGGGCCGAGCGCGCGCGGTGTCGGGTGCGGACGATGTGCAGGCGGCGGCGACGGCGCTGCCGGGGCGGCTGGTGGTGCGGATGATGGCGGCCGACGGCTGGCCGCTGCGCCGCGCGCTGATGCGGGTGATCCGCGCGCTGCGGCCGGGGCCGCTGCCGCGCGTCTGGCAGATGTAAGGAGCGATGATGAACCTGAACCCCCGAGAAAAGGACAAGCTGCTGGTCTCCCTCGCCGCGATGGTGGCGCGGGGACGGCTGGCGCGCGGCGTGAAGCTGAACCACCCCGAGGCGATCGCGCTGATCACCGATTACGTGGTCGAAGGCGCGCGCGATGGCCGTTCGGTCGCCGATCTGATGGAGGCCGGCGGCCATGTCCTGACCGCCGATCAGTGCATGCCCGGCATCCCCGAGATGATCCATTCGGTGCAGGTCGAGGCCACGTTCCCCGACGGCACCAAGCTTGTCACCGTCCACCACCCCATCCGCTGAAAGGGCCGACCGATGCGTTACCTGCTGCCGATTTTCGCGCTTGTTCCGGGGATGGCGCTTGCCCATCCCCACCACCACCACCACCACCACCACGAGGCCGGCTTCGCCGAGGGTCTCGCCCACCCGCTGCTGGGGCTTGACCATCTGATCGCGATGCTGGCCATCGGCGTGGTCGCCGCGCTGATGGGCGGGCGGGCGCGCTGGGCGGTCCCGGCGGCGTTTCTGGGCGGGATGCTGGTCTTCGGGCTGCTGGGCGTCGGGCGCGCGGAAAGCGATCTGGCCGAGCATGTGATCATCGCCTCGATCATCGTGCTGGGTGGTGTGATGGCGCTGTCGATGCGCGCGCCGCTGGTGCTGGTGGCCGCTGCGGCGGTGGTGTTCGGCGCGGCGCATGGCTACGCGCACGGCTCCGAAGGCACGGGCGATCCGGGCTATCTGGCGGGCTTCATGCTGTCGACGGCGGCGCTGCACGCGGCGGGCATCGCCGTGGGGCTGTGGATCGCGGGCCGGGCGGCGGTGGTGCCGCGCGCGCTGGGGGGCGTGATCGCGCTCTCGGGCGTCGTGCTGGCGTTCGGATAAGGGGGCGCGCCATGATCCCGGGTGAGATCCTGACCGCCGAGGGCACGCATGAGGTCAACGCCGGCGCGCCCGTTACCACGCTGATGGTCGCCAACACCGGCGACCGCCCCGTGCAGGTCGGCAGCCATTACCACTTCGCCGAGGCCAATGCCGGGCTGGAGTTCGACCGCGCCGCCGCGCGCGGTTTGCGGCTGGACATCCCCGCCGGCACCGCCGTGCGCTTCGAGCCCGGCCAGCGCCGCGAGGTCGCGCTGGTCCCCTATGGCGGGGCGCGGCGGGTCTATGGCTTCAACGGGCATGTGATGGGAGCGCTCTGATGGCCTACACGATTTCGCGCGCGGCCTATGCCGACATGTATGGCCCCACGGTTGGCGACAAGGTCCGCCTGGGCGACACCGACCTGATCATCGAGGTCGAGCGCGACCTGATCACCGAACGCGGCGGCCATGGCGAGGAGGTCAAGTTCGGCGGCGGCAAGGTCATCCGTGACGGCATGGGGCAGAGCCAGGTCACCCGCGCCGACGGCGCCATGGACACGGTGATCACCAACGCGCTGATCGTCGATCACTCCGGCATCCTCAAGGCCGATGTCGGTCTGCGCGACGGGCGCATCCACACCATCGGCAAGGCCGGCAACCCCGACACGCAGCCCGGCGTCAACGTCATCATCGGCCCCGGAACCGAGATCATCGCCGGCGAGGGCAAGATCCTGACCGCGGGCGGGTTCGACGCGCATATCCACTTCATCTGCCCCCAGCAGATCGACGACGCGCTGCATTCGGGGCTGACCACCATGCTCGGCGGCGGCACCGGTCCCGCGCATGGCACGCTGGCGACCACCTGCACGCCGGGGCCGTGGCATCTGGGCCGCATGCTGCAGGCGGCGGATGCGTTCCCGATGAACCTTGCCTTTGCGGGCAAGGGCAACGCGTCGCTGCCCGCGGCGCTGCACGAACAGATCCGCGCCGGGGCCTGCGCGCTCAAGCTGCACGAGGATTGGGGCACCACGCCCGCGGCCATCGACTGCTGCCTGACCGTCGCGGACGAGACCGACGTGCAGGTGATGATCCACACCGACACGCTCAACGAATCCGGGTTCGTGGAGAACACGCTCAAGGCGATCGGCACCCGCACCATTCATGCGTTTCACACCGAAGGCGCGGGCGGCGGGCACGCGCCCGACATCATCAAGGTGGTGAGCTCGCAGAACATCCTGCCGTCCTCGACCAACCCGACGATGCCCTACACGCGCAACACCATCGAAGAGCATCTGGACATGCTGATGGTGTGCCATCACCTGGATCGCAAGGTGCCCGAGGACGTGGCCTTCGCCGAATCGCGCATCCGGCGCGAGACCATCGCCGCCGAGGACATCCTGCACGACATGGGCGCGTTTTCGGTGATCTCGTCCGACAGTCAGGCGATGGGCCGCGTGGGCGAGGTGATCACCCGCACCTGGCAGACCGCGCACAAGATGAAGCTTCAGCGCGGGCGGCTGGGCGATGAAACGGGTGACAACGACAACGCCCGCGTGAAGCGCTACATCGCCAAATACACCATCAACCCGGCCATCGTGCACGGGATCAGCCGCCATATCGGCAGCGTCGAGGAAGGCAAGCGCGCCGATCTGGTGCTGTGGAACCCCGCGATGTTCGGCGCCAAGCCCGAGATGGTGCTGATGGGCGGGTCGATCATCGTGGCGCAGATGGGGGACCCCAACGCCTCGATCCCGGTGCAGCCGATGCATTCGCGCCCGATGTTCGCGGCCTATGGCCGGTCGCTGGAGCATTCGGCGGTGACCTTCGTCAGCCAGGCCGCGCAGGCCGATGGCGTGGCCGAACGGCTGGGGCTGGCGAAATCCACGCTGCCGGTCGAGGGCTGCCGCGGCATCGGCAAGGCCGACATGCGGCTCAACAGCGCCACGCCGGCGATCGAGGTCGACCCCGAAACCTACGAGGTCCGCGCCGACGGCGTGCTGCTGACCTGCGAGCCCGCGACCGAGCTGCCGCTGGCGCAGCGCTATTTCCTGTTCTGAGCCCGGAGCCCCCGATGAGCGATCTTCCCCCCGTCGCCCGCCTGCTGGCCGAGGCCCCGCCCCGGACCCATGGTCGCGTGGTGCTGGACTATGACGCGCGGCTGATGCGCCGCAAGCGGCTGGTCTGCGCGGACGGGCGCAGCTTTCTGGTGGACCTGCCCGAGGTCACGAACCTCGATGCGTGGTGGGGGTTCGAGCTGGAAGACGGCGCCTGCATCGCCATCACCCCCGCCGACGAGGCGCTGGTCGAGGTCACGGGCGACCTGCCGCGGCTGGCCTGGCATATCGGCAACCGCCACACGCCGTGCCAGATCGAAGCCGGTCGCCTGCTGATCCGCCATGACCACGTGATCGAGGCGATGCTGCGCCAGCTTGGCGCCACGCTGCGCCCCGTCACCGGCCCGTTCACCCCCGAAGGCGGCGCCTATGGCCACGGGCGCACCATGGGGCATGACCATGATCACAGCCACAGCCACAGCCACAGCCATGATCACGCGCACCACCACCACCACCACGGCTGACCCATGACCGACGCCGCCGATCTGACGCTGGTGCAACTGCTCTCGCCTGCCTTTCCGACCGGGGCCTTCGCCTATAGCCACGGGCTGGAGCAGGTGATCGCCGACGGCACGGTGCATGACGCCGCCAGCCTTGGCGACTGGCTGGGGGCGGTGCTGCGGTATGGCTCGGGCTGGCAGGACGCGGTGCTGCTGGGCATGGCGCTGCAGTCGGGCGCCGACCTGGACGCGGTGGACGCGCTGGCGCTGGCGCTCGCCGCCTCGGCCGAGCGGCTGACCGAGACCACCGAGCAGGGCGCGGCCTTCGCGCGCGCCGCCGCGCAGGTGGTGGGCACCCCGCAGCCCCCGCGTGCGCTGCCCGTGGCGGTGGCCGCGGCCACGCGCCCGCTGGGCCCGCCGCCCGAACGCGTGATCGCGCTTTACATGCAGGGCTTCGCGACCAATCTTGTCACCATCGGGGTCAAGGCGATCCCGCTGGGACAAAGCGCCGGGCAGGGGGTGCTGGCCGGGCTGCTGCCCGACATCGCCGCGCAGGCCGCCCGCGCGGTGACCGCCGGCCCCGACGATCTGGGCACCGCCTGCCTGGCCGCCGATCTGGCGGCGATGCGCCACGAAACGCTGGAGACGAGGATCTACAGGACATGAGCAAGCACGGACCCCTGCGCGTCGGCATCGGTGGCCCGGTGGGCGCCGGCAAGACCACGCTGACCGAAAAGCTGGCGCGCGCGCTCGCGGCGCGCTGTTCGATGGCGGTGATCACCAACGACATCTACACGCGCGAAGACGCCGACGCGCTGGTGCGCGCGCAGGTGCTGCCGGCCGAGCGGATCCGCGGCGTCGAAACCGGCGGCTGCCCGCATACCGCCATCCGCGAGGATGCGTCGATCAACCTCGCCGCCGTGGCCGATCTGACGCGGAGCTTCCCCGATCTGGAGCTGCTGCTGATCGAATCGGGGGGCGACAATCTGGCGGCGACGTTTTCGCCCGAACTGGCCGACATCACCATTTACGTGATCGACACCGCCGCCGGGCAGGACATCCCCCGCAAGCGCGGCCCCGGCGTGACGAAGTCGGACCTGCTGGTGATCAACAAGATCGACCTCGCGCCCCATGTGAACGTCGATCCGGTCCTGCTGGAGCAGGACGCGGCGCGCGCGCGCAAGGGGCCGTTCGTGCTGGCAAGCCTGACACATGGGCGCGGCGTCGACGAGGTCGTGGCGTTTCTGGAGCGCGAGGGCGGGCTGGTGCTGGCGCAGCCGGCGCAGCCGGCGGAGGCGGGGTGAGTTAGAGACTCCCACATAAGCGCGAGGCCGTCACGCCATCGTGCGCGGAATAAAGGCCGAAGGCCGCCGCGCATCGCCGGGCCGCCCCCCGGCACGGCGATTTTGCTTCAGAAGGCGCTCAGCCTCGCCGTTATGCGGATTGGGCCCGGATAAACCGCGAGAGCCCGCCCGTCGCATCGCCGCACCGCGGCCCGTCGCTGCGCTCTCACTTTGCCTCAGCCTGATCGATACGCGCGCTAGCCCGCCCGGCGCCGCAGCGCCGCCACCACAACGATCGAGCCCAGATAGATCAGGTTCACCACCAGCACCATCAGCCAGAACCGTGTGAGCCCCAGCCCGACCACGAAGGCGGTGCCGATCAGCAGCCACAGCGCCCGGTCGCGCTGGACGCGCAGCCCCTTGATCGACGGCGTGGGCAGGCGCGAGACCATCAACAGCCCGACCACGCCCAGCCACAGCGCCACGGCCAGCGGCGCGCGGTCGGGCTCGGTCACCTCGGCCAGCCCGGCAAAGACCGGCAGCATCGCCAGCATTGCGCCCGCCGGCGCGGGCACGCCCACGAAATACTGCCGCCCCGCCGGTTTCGGGTCGTCGCGGCTGATGTTGAAGCGCGCCAGCCGCAGGCACGAACACACCGCAAAGACCAGCACGAACACCCAGCCCGGCCCGTCCACTTCGCCGTGCAGCGCGTAGACGAAGACCAGCACGCCCGGCGCCACCCCGAAATTGACGAAATCGGCCAGCGAGTCGAGCTCGGCGCCGAAGTCGCTCGCGGCGTCGAGCTGGCGCGCGAGCAGCCCGTCCACCGCGTCCAGAAGGGCGGCGAACAGGATCAGCCCGGCGGCGAGCTCGAACGCGCCCTCAAACGTGAAGCGGATCGCGCTCAGCCCCGCGCAGAGCCCCAGGATCGTCACCAGATTGGGCATCAGCCGCGCCAGCGACAGGTGGCCCGACGCATGCTTGCGAAGGCCGCTGCCGGGGGGGCGGGGGGCGCGCATCGGATCAGCGGATCTCGGCCGCGCGCGGGGGTTCGTCGGCGCCCAGATCGGCGATCACCGTCTCGCCTGCGATCATGGTCTGGCCAGGTGCCACCAGCGGCGCCACGCCCTCGGGCAGGTAGATATCGAGCCGTGACCCGAAGCGGATCATCCCGAACCGCTCGCCCGTGGCCAGCGTCCGGCCCTCGGCGACCTCGCACAGGATGCGCCGCGCCACGAGGCCCGCGATCTGCACCACGCCCAGATGCCGGCCATCGGCCATCTCGATCACCACGCCGTTGCGTTCATTGTCCACGCTCGCCTTGTCGAGCGAGGCGTTGAGGAACTTGCCCGGCCGATACGCGACCTTCGCCACCGTGCCGGCGACGGGCGCGCGGTTCACGTGGCAGTTGAACACGTTCATGAACACCGACACACGGGTCAGCGGTGTGTCGCCCATCGCCATCTCGGTGGGCGGCACGGCGGGTTCGACCAGCGACACCACGCCATCGGCGGGGCTGACGATCAGCCCCTCGCGCACCGGGGTGTGGCGGTCGGGGTCACGAAAGAAGTAGTAGCACCAGATCGTCAGCCCCAGCCCGATCCAGCCCAGCGGCTGCCAGATCAGGAACAGCAGCACCGTGACGATGGCGAAGATGGCCAGGAACTTGTGCCCCTCGCGGTGCAGGGGCTTGACGACGGTGGACAGCATGTCGGCGGCCATGGGCGGTTCCTTTCGGGCGTGAGGTGGCTCAGGCGGCGTGCGCGCCATCGGCCAGCGCGGCGACGAAGCGCAGCACCTCGTCCACGGGGCGGCCTTCGCCGATCAGCTTGACGATGGCCGAGCCGACCACCGCGCCGTCGGCGACGGCCGCGATCTCGCGCGCGGTGTCGGGCGCCGAGATGCCGAAGCCCACCACCACGGGCAGGTCGGTGGCGGCCTTGATCCGCGCGACCTCGGGGCCGACATCGGCGGCCTGCGCCGATGCCGCGCCGGTGATCCCGGTGACGGAGACGTAATAGACGAAGCCCGAGGTGTTGCTCAGCACCTTTGGCAGGCGCTTGTCGTCGGTGGTGGGCGTGGCGAGGCGGATGAAGTTCAGCCCTGCGGCCTGCGCGGGCAGACAGAGTTCGTCATCCTCCTCAGGCGGGAGGTCGACGACGATCAGCCCGTCGACGCCTGCGCGGCGCGCATCCTCCAGAAAGCGCGCGACGCCGCGGTGATAGATCGGGTTGTAGTAGCCCATCAGCACGATGGGGGTGGTGGTGTCGCCTTCGCGAAAGGCGCGCACCATGTCCAGCGTCTTGTCCAGCGTCTGGCCCCCGGCGAGCGCGCGCTGCCCCGCCGCCTGGATTGTGGGGCCGTCGGCCATGGGGTCGGTGAAGGGCACGCCAAGCTCGATGATGTCCACGCCCGCGCCCGGAAGTCCCTTCATGACGGCAAGCGAGGTCTCGACATCCGGGTCCCCGCCCATGATGTAGGCCACGAAGGCCTTGCGGCGCTCGGCGCGGAGCCGGGCGAAGGTGTCATCGATTCGGGTCATTGGCGGCGCGGTCCCCTGCTGTGGTCCGGGGCGGTTTGCGCCATGCGCGGGCGAAAATCAATGACCCCGGACCGTGTGGGCGGTGCGGTGCGACGCAAAACCGGTTTCACCCGGACCCGGTTTCGGCTTAGAAGCGCGCCATCGAGGAACGGGGGACGGATCATGGGCTTTCGCATGGGGATCGTCGGGCTGCCGAATGTCGGCAAGTCGACGCTGTTCAACGCGCTGACGCGCACCGCCGCAGCGCAGGCGGCGAATTTCCCGTTCTGCACCATCGATCCCAATGTCGGCGAGGTGAACGTCCCCGACACGCGGCTGGACCGGATCGCGGCGATTGCGGGGTCGAAGGCGGTGATCCCGGCGCGGATCACCTTTGTCGACATCGCCGGGCTGGTGCGCGGGGCGTCGAAGGGCGAGGGGCTGGGCAACCAGTTCCTGGCCAATATCCGCGAGGTCGACGCCATCGCGCATGTGCTGCGCTGCTTCGAGGATGACGACATCACCCATGTCGAGGGCCGCATCGACCCCATCGCCGACGCCGACACCATCGAGACCGAGTTGATGCTGGCGGATCTGGACTCGATCGAACGGCGGCGCGCCAATCTGGTGCGCAAGCTGCGCGGCGGCGACAAGGAGGCCGCCGATCAGGACCGGCTGCTGGCCGCCGCGCAGGCGGCGCTCGAGGATGGCCGCCCCGCGCGCACGGTTGCGGTGGCCGAGGATGACGCCAAGGCGTGGCGCCAGTTGCAGTTGCTGACCGCCAAGCCCGTGCTGTTCGTCTGCAACGTCGAGGAAGGCTCGGCCGCCGAGGGCAACAGCCAGTCGGCGCGGGTGGCCGAGATGGCGGCGGCGCAGGGCGCGGCGCATGTGGTGATCTCGGCCCGGATCGAGGAGGAGCTCGCGCAGCTTGACGATGACGAGGCGGCGATGTTCCTGCAGGAAATGGGGCTGGAGGAGCCGGGTCTGAACCGGCTGATCCGGGCGGGCTATGCGCTTCTGGGGCTGCAGACCTATTTCACCGTCGGCCCCAAGGAAACCCGCGCCTGGACCGTCCCGCGCGGCACCCGCGCGCCGCAGGCCGCCGGCGTGATCCATGGCGATTTCGAGCGCGGATTCATCCGGGCCGAGACCGTCGCCTACGATGATTTCATTGCCTGCGGCGGCGAGCAGG
>PUOA01000110.1 GCA_003551925.1 Paracoccaceae bacterium | reverse complement strand
GCGCTTGCCCTGGGGCTTGGCGCCTGCATGGGCGGCGGCATCGCCGGCCCCGCCACGCGCCGCCGCCCGGAGGACCCGCAGATGCGCCCCGTCGCCAACCCCGCCTTCGACGCCTGGCTGGCCGAGTTCCGCCCGCGCGCGCGCGCCCGCGGCATCACCGACGCCACGCTCTCGCGCGGGCTGGCGGATGCGGGCTTCCTGCCCGGCGTGATCGAGCGCGACCGCACCCAGGCCGAATTCGCCCGCACGCTCGAGGAGTATCTCGCGCTTGTCGCCAACGACACGCGCATCTCCGAAGGCCGCGCGGCGCTGTCGCGCCACCGCGCGCTGCTGGACCGGATCGACGCGCGCTTCGGCGTGGAGCCCGAGGTCGTCACCGCCATCTGGGGCGTCGAAAGCCGCTACGGCCAGCGGCGCGGCGACATCCCGGTGATCTCGGCCACCGCGACGCTGGCCTTCGACGGGCGGCGCGGGCGGCTGTTCGAAAACCAGCTGATCGCGGCGCTGCGCATCCTGCAGGACGGCGACACCACGCCGGACCGGCTGGTCGGCAGCTGGGCCGGCGCGATGGGGCATACGCAGTTCATCCCCACCACCTATGCCGACTACGCGGTGGATTTCACCGGCGACGGGCGGCGCGACATCTGGGCCGACGATCCCACCGACGCGCTGGCCTCGGCGGCGGCGTATCTGTCGCGCATGGGCTGGCGGCGCGGCCAGCCCTGGGGGGTCGAGGCGGGGCTGCCCCAAGGCTTCGACATGGGGCTTGCCGGGCGCGGCACCTCGCGCAGCGCGGCGCAATGGGGCGCGCTGGGGGTCACGCGCGCGGGCGGGGGCGCGCTGCCCGATCACGGCGCGGCGTCGGTCATCGCGCCGATGGGCGCCGATGCGCCGGTGTTCGTGACCTACGCCAATTACGGCGTGATCGCGCGTTACAACAACGCGCAGAACTACATCATCGCCGTGGGTCATCTGGCCGACCGCCTCGCCGGTGGCGGGCCGCTGCGCGCGTCCTTCCCGCCCGACCGGCACGGTCTGACGCAGGACGACCGGCTGGAGATCCAGCGCCGCCTGACCGCCGCGGGCTTCGACACCGACGGCGTCGACGGGGTCTTCGGCCCCAACACCGAAGCCGCCATCCGCGATTTCCAGCGCGCGCGCGGGCTCGAGCCCACCGGCACCCCCTCGCGCGCGCTGCTCGAGCGACTACGGGGAAGCGCATGAAGATCGCAAGCTTCAACATCAACGGCGTCAAGGCCCGCGCCGAGGCGCTGGGCCGCTGGCTCGACGAGGCCGCCCCCGACGTGGCAGTGCTGCAGGAGATCAAGTCCACCGACGAGACCTTCCCCCGCGCGCTGATCGAAGACCGCGGCTACAACCTCGAAACCCACGGGCAGAAGGGGTTCAACGGCGTCGCCATCGCCTCGAAACGCCCGCTCGAGGATGTGCGCCGCGGCCTGCCCGGCGACGACGCCGACACGCAGGCCCGGTGGATCGAGGCCACGGTCGCCACCGACAGCGCCGCGCTGCGCATCTGCGGGCTCTACCTGCCCAACGGCAACCCGGTCGAACTCGGGGACGACGGCACCCCGAAACCGGGAGGGAAATTCGCCTACAAGCTCGCCTGGATGGCGCGGCTCGAAGCCCGCATCCGCGCGCTGCTGGCCGAGGAAACTCCGGCGGTGATCCTGGGCGATTACAACGTCATCCCGCAGCCCGAAGACGCCGCCCGTCCCGAGGCGTGGAGGGATGACGCGCTCTTCCGCCCCGAAAGCCGCGCCGCGTTCCGCCGGCTGCTGAACCTCGGGCTGTCCGACGCCTTCCGCCTGCGCCAGCCCGGGCCGGGGCATTACACCTTCTGGGACTATCAGGGCCGCGCGTTTGACAACAACAACGGCATCCGCATCGACCACGTGCTGCTGACCCCGCAGGCCGCCGACCGGCTCGAGGACTGCACCATCGACACCGCGCCGCGCGCGGGTGCGAAACCCTCGGACCACACGCCCATCATCGCGCGCTTCGCGGCCTGAGCCCCCACCCGGGGGGTCCCGGGGGGCAAAGCCCCCCGCCCGCGCGCAGCGCCAGAAGACCTGCGCGCGGCACGCGCGCGCCGCTGGATCACCCCGCCCCGGAAATCCGCGCAACGCCTCAGCGGGCGCGGAAATGCTTGGACAGCTTCAGCCCCTGGCCCTGATAATTCGACTGCAGCCCGGCACCATAGAGCCGCTCGGGCCGCGCGGCCATGCGCTCATAGACCAGCCGACCCACCACCTGCCCGTGTTCCAGCACGAAGGGCGCCTCGTGGCAGCGCACCTCCAGCACCCCGCGCGCGCCCTGCCCGCCCGCGGCGGCGTGCCCGAAGCCGGGGTCAAAGAAGCCCGCGTAATGCACGCGGAACTCGCCCACCATCGCCAGATAGGGCGCCATCTCGGCGGCATGGTCGGGCGGGATGTGAACCGCCTCGCGGCTGACCAGGATGTAGAGCGCGCCCGGATCGAGGATCAGCTGCCCGTCCTCGCCCGACAGCCGGTCCCAGAACGCCGCCGGGTCGTAGGCGCCGATCCGGTCGAGATCGATCACCCCGGCATGCGGCTTGGCGCGATACCCCAGCACCCCGCCCGCGCGCGGGCTCAGATCGACCGAGAACCCCAGCCCCCCGTCGATCCGCGCCGGGCCGCCGCCCACCAGCCCCACCGCGTCATGCAGCGCGCGCAGCGCGGCATCATCCAGCACCGCCTGCCCGCGCCGCAGCCGCAACTGGTTCAGCCGCATCCCCGGACGCACCAGCACCGAAAACGACCGCGGGCAGATCTCGGCATAAAGCGGGCCGTCATAGCCGGCGGGCACGCGGTCGAACTCGGTCCCGCTATCGGTGATCACCCGGGTGAGCAGGTCCAGCCGACCGGTCGAGCTCTTCGCGTTGGTCACCCCGTGCAGATCGCCGGGCAGCGCGAGCGATTCCGCCAGCGGCACCACATAGACGCAGCCCTTTTCCAGCACCGCGCCCGCGCGCAGGTCCATGCGGTGCATCTCGAACGCGTCCAGCCGGTCGGCCACGCGCCGCCCCGCGCCCGCCAGAAACGAGGCGCGCACCCGATACGCCACCTCGCCCAGCCGCAGATCCAGGCTCGCCGGCTGCACCTGCGCATCATCGATTGCGGGCGTGGCGCGGATCGCGCCCGCGTCGATCAGCGCGCGCAGCGCGTGGTCGGGCAGCACGCCGGTGGCGGCGGGGGTCGTCATTCACAGGCCTCCGGCTGCCGCGTCGCGCGGGCGCCAACGCAAACCGCCCGCCCCGGCATGCGGCCAGGGCGGGCGGTTGAAACTGGTCGGGCTAGCAGGACTCGAACCTGCGACCTTCCGTCCCCCAGACGGACGCGCTACCAGGCTGCGCCATAGCCCGTTCGCCCGCGTTACTACCGGTTTCAGCGCCAAGGGCAAGGGGGAATCCACGCACGCGCGCACGCGCCGGGCAGTCTTCGGCATGGCCCGACACACCCCTACCAGCGGTCCGCGCCGCTGGCGGTGGACATGCGGTCCAGCAGCGCATCGATCCGGCGCGCGGCGCCCGACAGGCGCCGGCGGGCGGGGTCATCAAG
>PUOA01000236.1 GCA_003551925.1 Paracoccaceae bacterium | reverse complement strand
CTGAGCAGCTCTTCCACCGTGATCTCCTTTGGCTGCGTGCCGCTGTGCGGCGATTGTATCCCATACATCCGATCTACTCCGCCACCCCCGAGCGGTCAACTGGAGGTGGCCCTCACGGGACCGATCTTCAAGAGCGCGATTCCGTCGCGCCCGGTCGTATGTCAGGAGCTGCCGCGTTGACCCGCGCAGCGCGTCAGCGGTTGAGCCGGTCGAGCCGCGCGCGCAGGCTCAGCCCGTGCGCCTCCAGGCTCTCGGCGATGGCGAGCCGCTCGCCGGCCGGCCCGACCGCCGCCAGCGCCTCGGGGGTCATCCGCGCGATGGTGGTGCGCTTGAGGAAATCGAGCACCGACAGCCCCGAGGAAAACCGCGCCGAGCGCGCGGTGGGCAGCACATGGTTCGGCCCGCCGATGTAGTCGCCCACCGCCTCGGGCGTCCAGGGGCCCAGGAACACCGCACCCGCATGGCGGATGCGGCCGAGCAGCGCTTCGGGGTCCGCCACGCAAAGCTCCAGGTGTTCGGGCGCGATCCGGTCCGACAGCGCGGCGGCCTGCTCCAGCGTGTCGACCACGATCACCGCGCCGAACTCGCGCCAGCTCGCGCCCGCGATGGCCCGGCGGTCGAGCGTTTCCAGCCGCGCCTCCACCGCCGCCGCGACCTTCTGCCCGAAGCCCGCATCGGTGGTGATGAGGATGGCCTGCGCGCTTTCGTCATGCTCGGCCTGGCTCAGCAGGTCGAGCGCGATCCAGTCGGGGTCGTTGTCGGCGTCGGCGATCACCAGGATCTCGGACGGCCCGGCGATCATGTCGATCCCCACCCGCCCGAACACGCGCCGCTTGGCCGCGGCGACAAAGGCGTTGCCCGGCCCCGTGATCTTGTCCACCGGCGCCACGGTCTGCGTGCCATAGGCCATCGCCGCGACCGCCTGCGCGCCGCCGATGCGGTAGACCCTGTCCACCCCCGACAGCCGCGCGGCCAGCAGCACCAGCGGGTTGGCCACCCCGTCGGGCGTGGGCGCGCAGATCACCAGCCGTTCGACCCCCGCCACGCGCGCCGGGATCGCGTTCATCAGCACCGAGGACGGGTAGCTTGCCAACCCTCCCGGCACATAGAGCCCCGCCGCCGCGACCGGCGTCCAGCGCCATCCCAGTTCGGCGCCGGTGGCGTCGGTCCAGCGCGCGTCCTCGGGCAGCTGGCGGGCGTGATAGGCGCGGATGCGCCCGGCGGCGTGCTCCAGCGCGGCGCGGTCGTCGGCGGCGACCTGCGCGCAGGCGGCGTCGATCTCGGCCGCGCTGAAGGCGAGCGTGTCGGGGGTCAGCTCCAGCCGGTCGAAGCGCGCGGTCAGCTCGATCAGCGCCGCATCGCCGCGCGCGCGCACATCGGCGATGATCGCGGCGACGGTGTCATCCACATCGACCGAGTCCTCGCGCTTGGCGCCCAGCAGCGCGGCGAAGCGCGCCTCGAAATCGGGCGCGCTGGCGGTCAGGAAGTGCGGCATTCAGGCGTCTCCGTCCAGATCATGGCGCGGCGCGCGCCCCGAGGGCGCGGCGTAGGGCCGCGTCACGTCGCGCAGGATGACATCCAGGCATTCGACCTGAAGCCGCACGCCGCCATCGCCCGCCAAGACCAGATCGAGCGTGCCGGTCCCGTCCTCGCCGGCCGTGAAGGCCAGATCCAGAAGCGACAGCACCAGATCGCGGTCCTGCAGGTCGATCCCGCGCGTGGCCGCGCCCTGCACATCGTCGATCACCAGCAGCGCCTGCACGCGTTCGGGGTCCACCGCGGCGCGCGCGGCGCGTTCCCAGCGGAAGCGGTTGATCAGCAGCGCCACGCGCCGGCGGCGGCGGTCATAGCGCATCTCGGTGATCGGGAACACCGCATCCTGCACCAGCGCGGCGAGCACCTTCAGATCCTCGGCATCCTGCGCGGCCAGCCGCAGCGGCGTCTCGGCACCATCCTCGAAGCGTGCATCCGCCATCGCCTCAGCCCTTCACCCGTTCGATCCGCGCCCCGCAGGCGCCGAGCTTCTCCTCGACCCGCTCGTAGCCGCGGTCAAGATGGTAGACGCGGTTGAGCACCGTCTCCCCCTCGGCCGCCAGCGCCGCCAGGATCAGCGACACCGAGGCCCGCAGGTCGGTCGCCATCACCGGCGCGCCGCGCAGCCGCTCGACCCCGGTGACGGTGGCGGTGCCGCCATGCACCTCGATCCGCGCGCCCATGCGGGTGAGTTCGGGGGCGTGCATGAAGCGGTTCTCGAAGATGCGCTCCTCCAGATGGCTGACGCCGTCCGCGGTGCACATCAGCGCCATGAACTGCGCCTGCAGGTCGGTGGGAAAGCCCGGAAAGGGCGCCGTGGCGACATCGGTCGCGCGCACCCGCGCGCCATCGCCGCGGCGCACGCGCAGCCCGCGCGGGGTCTCTTCGACCTCGACCCCGGTGTCGCGCAGCGTGTCCACGAAGGCCTGCACCAATTCCATCCGCCCGCCGAGGCACTCGACCTCGCCCCCGGCGATGGCGGGGGCCAGCATGTAGGTGCCCAGCTCGATCCGGTCGGCGACCACCGGATGCGTCGCCCCACCCAGCGCCTGAACGCCTTCGATGATGATGGTGTCGGTGCCCTCGCCCTCGATCTGCGCGCCCATCGCGCGCAGGCAGCGCGCCAGATCGGCGATTTCGGGCTCGCGCGCGGCGTTCTTCAGCACCGTGGTCCCGCGCGCCAGCGTCGCGGCCATGAGCGCGTTTTCCGTGGCCCCGACCGAGACCATCGGAAACTCGATCACCGCCCCCTTCAGCCCGCCCGGTGCGCGGGCGTGGACATAGCCATCGCGCAGGTCAAGCTCGGCGCCCAGCGCCTCGAGCGCGCGCAGATGCAGGTCCACGGGCCGCGCGCCGATCGCGCAGCCGCCGGGCAGCGACACCACCGCATGCCCGTCACGCGCCAGCATCGGCCCCAGCACCAGGATCGACGCGCGCATCTTGCGCACGATCTCGTAATCGGCGGTGTGGTTGTCCAGCGCATGGCTCGACAACGCCAGAACCTGCCCGTCCTGCAGCGGCGCGACCTCGGCGCCGAGCGATTCCAGCAGCGCCGTCATGGTGCGGATGTCCGACAGCCGCGGCGCGTTGGTCAGCGTCAGCGGCGCGTCGCTCAGCAGCGTCGCCGGCATCAGCGCCAGGCACGCGTTCTTCGCTCCCGCGATTGGGATCTCGCCCTGCAGCGGGCCGTTTCCGGTAACAATGATCGAATCCATGGCCCTGCCTCAGCGCGCGCTGTCGTCGCGCGGTTCCTGCTCTGCGTCGGTGTCGTCCCCGCAATCGTCGGCCGCGCGCGCCGCCGCCTGAGCCTTGCGCCGCGCGATGTTGGCCTTCAGCGCCGCCTTCAGCCGCGCCGCGCGCGCGCCCGGGTCCGCCGTCTTCGATGCGCGATCTGTTGTCATGGCCCCCCTCGTAGCGCAAGCGGCAAAAAGGGTCCAGATTGCCCTTGCGGCTGCGCGGATTTCCGACTACTCACCCGCCCGTGGCGACGCTGCGGTAGCTCAGTGGTAGAGCACACCCTTGGTAAGGGTGAGGCCGAGAGTTCGATCCTCTCTCGCAGCACCATTTTT
>PUOA01000325.1 GCA_003551925.1 Paracoccaceae bacterium | reverse complement strand
CCCTGATCATCGGCATGATGGCCGGCGCGGCGCAGGCCGACACCGCTGAAGATGCGGCGGCCGAGGCGGCGGCCGATGCGGCGGGCCGCACCTCGACGCTGGAGAGGGTCACCGAACGTGAGACCCTGAATTGCGGCGTGTCCACCGGGCTGGTCGGCTTCTCCGCCCCCGACGCGAACGGCGTCTGGCAGGGCTTCGACGTCGCCATGTGCCGCGCGGTCGCGGCAGCCGTGCTGAGCGACCCGACCGCGGTCGAGTTCGTTCAGACCACGGCCCAGACGCGCTTTCAGGCGCTCAGCTCGGGCGAGATCGACATGCTGGCGCGCAACACCACATGGACCTTCTCGCGCGATGTGGGCGAGGGCGTGAACTTCGTCGGGGTCAACTATTATGACGGGCAGGGATTCATGATCAGCCGCGATCTGGGCGTCAGTTCGGCGATGGAGCTCGATGGCGCCAGCGTGTGCGTGCAGACCGGCACCACCACCGAGCTGAACCTGGCCGATTTCTTCCGCGCCAACAACATCGAGTATGACCCGATCCCGATCGAGACCAGCGCCGAGGCCCAGCAACAGTATCTGGCCGGGGTCTGCGACGTGTATTCGACCGATGTCTCGGCGCTGGCGGCGACGCGGGCAGGCTTCGGCGATCCCGACGCGCATGTGATCCTGCCCGAGGTGATTTCCAAGGAACCGCTGGGTCCCGCGGTGCGCGACAGCGACACGCAATGGGAATCGATCGTGCGCTGGACGCTGTTTGCGCTGATCGCCGCCGAGGAACTCGGCGTGACCTCGACCAACGTGGCCGAGCTTGCCGAGGGCAGCGACACCCCGGCGATCAACCGCCTGCTGGGGGTCGAGGGCGATTTCGGCGATATGCTGGGCCTCGATCCGCGATGGGCGGTGCGCGCCATCTCGGCGGGTGGCAATTACGGCGAGATCTTCGCCGCCAATATCGGCGAGGCCACGCCCATCGGGCTTGCACGCGGGCTGAATGCGCAGTGGACCCAGGGCGGGCTGCTCTACGCCATGCCGTTCCGCTGAGCGCGCTCAACCCGGCATCGCTCAACCCGGCATCGCTCAGCCCGGCACCGCTCAGCCCGGCATCGCTCAGCCCGGCATCGCTCAGCCCGGCATCCGCAGCCCCAGCATGGCGCGCGCCTGCTGCCAGCTTGCCACCGGCCGGCCATGCTTTTCGCACAGCGCGACCGTGCGCGCGACCAGCGCGGCATTCGACGGCGCAAGCGTGTGGCGGTCCAGCCGGACGTTGTCCTCAAGCCCCGTGCGGGTGTGCCCGCCACGCGCGATCGCCCAGTCGTTCACCCGGATCTGGTTCGCCCCGATCCCGGCGGCGCACCACAGCGCGTCGGGCGCAAAGCGCTGCAGCGTCTCGATATAGAACTCCAGAATGCGCTCATCCGCGATCATCGCGTTCTTCACGCCCATGACGAACTGCACATAGAGCGGCCGCGGCAGCTGGCCGTCATCTGCCATCTTCGCGGCCTGGATGATGTGGCTCAGATCGAACGCCTCGACCTCGGGCATCACGTCATGGGCGCGCATTTCGGCGGCAAGCCAGGCCACCAGATCAGGCGGATTCTCGTAGACCCGCGTGGGAAAGTTGTTCGACCCGACCGCCAGCGACGCCATGTCAGGCCGCAGCGGCAGCATCCCCCCGCGCGCCTGCCCCGCGCCCGACCGTCCCCCGGTCGAGAACTGCACAATCATGCCGGGGCAGTGGCGCGCCAGCCCCTCCTGCAGCGCCGCAAACCGGTCAGGGTCCGAACAGGGCAGACCGTCATCGTCGCGCACATGGCAATGGACGATGCTGGCACCCGCCTCGAACGCGGCCTGCGTGCTCTCGACCTGTTCGGCCACGGTGATCGGCAGCGCCGGGTTGTCGGCCCTGGTGGGGACCGATCCGGTGATGGCGACCGCGATGATGCAGGGCGTGGACATGCGAAGGCTCCCGAACGTGGACCACTGGACGCCCCGGTGATAGGGGGTCGGGCGATCCGTGACAACACGCCGCGCACAGCCCCGGAGCCGCCATGCACGCCTTCCAGCCCCGCTTCGCCCTGAACCAGCCCGCGCTGCACGTGGCCTTCGGCGCCGGTGCGCGCCACGATCTGCCCGCGCATCTGGACCGTATCGGCGCGCTGCGCGCGGTGGTCATCGCCACGCCGGGCCAGGACAAGGCCGCGCGCGCGCTGGCCGCAGCCTTGGGCGATCACGCCGCCGGCTGCCTGCCCCGCGCGCGGATGCACACACCGGTCGACACCACCGAGGCGGCGCTTGCCGAGCTCGCACCCCTGCGCGCCGACGCCCTCGTCGCGATCGGCGGCGGCTCGGCGATCGGGCTGTCGAAGGCGCTGGCGCTGCGCACCGGGTTGCCCCAGATCGCCCTGCCGACCACCCATGCCGGCAGCGAGGCGACCGCGGTGCTGGGCGAGACCCAGGCCGGGCGCAAGACCACGCGCACCGACCCGCGCGTGCAGCCGGGAACGATCCTCTACGACCCCGAGCTGACCCTCAACCTGCCGCTCTCGGTCACCATCCCCAGCGCACTCAACGCCATCGCCCACGCAGCCGAAGGGCTCTACGCCCGCGACCGAACGCCGCTTGCCACGCTGATGGCAACCGAAGGGCTGCGCGCCTTCGCCGCCGCGCTGCCACGGCTGCGCACCGCGCCCGATGATCTGGATGCGCGGGCCGAGGCGCTCTATGGCGGGTGGCTGTGCGGGATGGTGCTGGGGCAGGTCGGCATGGCGCTGCACCACAAGCTGTGCCACGCGCTCGGCGGCAGCTTCGGGCTGCCCCACGCCGAAACCCACGCGATCCTGCTGCCGCACACCATCGGCTACACCGCTCAGGCGGTCCCGCAACTTCTGGCCCCGATCCCCGAGATCTTCGGCCCCGAGGACACCCCCGGCCGCGCGCTCCACAGCTTTGCCCGGTCGCTCGACGCCCCCACCGCGCTGCGCGACATCGGGCTGCAGCGCGCCGACCTCGCCCGCGCGGTCGAGGTCGCGCTCGATGCGCCCTACTGGACGCCGCGCCCCCCGGACCGCGCCGGGCTCACCACGCTCCTGCACGCCGCGTGGGAGGGCGCGCCGCCACAGGCCTGAAACCCCGCCGTGATCCCGCCCGCCGGGCGCGGCGTGCGCGGGTGGGCGGGTGGGAGCACGCCGGGCCCGGCGGGCGGGATCACAGCACGTAGCGGCTCAGATCGGCCGAGCGCGCCAGATCGCCGATATTGCGCTCCACGAAGGCGGCGTCCACGGTCACGGTCTCGCCCGTACGGTCGGGGGCGTCGAAGGACACCTCCTCGAACACGCGCTCCATCACCGTATAAAGCCGCCGCGCACCGATGTTCTCGACCGACAGGTTCACCTCGGCGGCGATGCGCGCCAGCTCGGCGATCCCGTCCTCGGCGAAATCGACCGTGACCTCCTCGGTCGCCATCAGCGCGGAGTATTGCCGCGTCAGCGCGTTGTCCGTCTCGGTCAGGATGCGCACGAAATCGGCCTCGGTCAGCGCGCGCAGCTCCACCCGGATCGGCAGGCGCCCCTGCAATTCGGGCAGCAGGTCCGACGGCTTGGCGATGTGGAACGCGCCGGACGCAATGAACAGGATGTGGTCGGTCTTCACGGGGCCGTATTTCGTCGACACGGTCGTGCCCTCGATCAGCGGCAGCAGGTCGCGCTGCACGCCTTCGCGGCTGACCTCGCCGCCGCGCGCATCCGAGCGCGCGCAGACCTTGTCGATCTCGTCCAGAAACACGATGCCGTTTTCCTGCACCGCCTCCAGCGCCACACGGTTGACGCTTTCGTCGTCCAGCAGCTTGTCGGCTTCCTCGCTGACCAGGATGTCGTGGCTCTCGGCCACGGTCATGCGCTTGCGCACCTTGCGCCCGCCCAGCGCCTTGCCGAACAGCTCGCCCAGATTCATGCCGCCCCCGCCCTGCGGCATGCCGGGGATCTCCATCGCCGGGAAGGGGCTGGAGGTGTCGGTCAGCTCGACCTCGATCTCGGTGCCGTCCAGCTCGCCGTTGCGCAGCTTCTCGCGGAACCGCTCGCGCGTGCCTTCGCGCGCGTCCGCACCCACGATGGCGGCGATCACGCGGTCCTCTGCGGCGGCCTGCGCGCGAGCCTTGACGTCCTCGCGCATGTGCTCGCGGGTCATGGCGACGGCGCTGTCGGCCAGATCGCGGATGATGCTGTCCACGTCGCGGCCGACATAGCCCACTTCGGTGAACTTGGTCGCCTCGATCTTGATGAAGGGCGCGCGGGCGAGCTTGGCGAGCCGGCGGCTGATCTCGGTCTTGCCGACCCCGGTGGGGCCGATCATCAGGATGTTCTTGGGGTAGACCTCGTCGCGGATCTCGGCGCCCAGCTGCTTGCGCCGCCAGCGGTTGCGCAGCGCCACGGCCACGGCGCGCTTGGCGTCCTTCTGGCCGATGATGAAACGGTCGAGCTCGGAGACGATCTCGCGCGGGGTGAGGGTGGTCATGGCGGCCCCTTCGGTTGTGACAGACCGCATCTAGCCATCATCGGGCGCGGAACCAAGGGGGCGTGCAGCGTCCAGCCGCGCCACCGCCCACCGGGCGGCATCGGCCACCGTGGCGTCGGGGTCGGCGGTCAGCGCCGCGGCGGCCGGGCGCAGGCCCGGGTCGCCCGAATTGCCGATGGCGTAGAGCACGTTGCGCACGAAGCGGTCGCGCCCGATCCGCTTGATGGGCGAGCCCGAAAACCGCGCGCGGAACCCGGCATCGTCCAGCGCGGCAAGCTCGGCCAGCGCGGGGGCGCGCAGATCGTCGCGCGCCGCGTAGCGCGCCTCGGACGCGGTGCGGGCGAACTTGTTCCACGGGCACACGGCCAGGCAATCGTCGCAGCCATAGATGCGGTTGCCCATCAGCGGGCGCAGCGCCACGTCCACCGGCCCGTGATGCTCGATCGTCAGATAGGATATGCAGCGCCGCGCATCGAGCTGGAACGGCGCCGGAAACGCCCGTGTGGGGCAGATGTCCAGACACGCGGTGCAGGACCCGCAACGCTCGGTTTCGGGCGCATCGGCGGGCAGCTCGAGCGTGGTGAAGACCGCGCCCAGAAACACCCAGTTGCCCAGATCGCGCGACAGCAGGTTGGTGTGCTTGCCCTGCCAGCCCAGCCCCGCCGCCTGCGCGAGCGGCTTTTCCATCACCGGGGCGGTGTCGACGAAAACCTTGATCTCGCCCCCGGCCCGGGCCAGCAGCCAGCGGCCCAGGCGCTTCAACCGTTTCTTGACGATGTCATGATAATCGCGGTTCTGCGCGTAGACCGAGATCGCGGCCCGGTCGCGGCGCTGCAGCACCGCCAGCGGGTCATGATCGGGGGTGTAGGCTTCGGCGAGCATGATGACGCTGCGCGCGTCGGGCCAGAGCGCGGCCGGGTTGCCCCGCCACGCCGTGCGCTCGGCCATCCACGCCATCTGGCCGTGGCGGTCGAGTTCAAGAAACCGCGCCAGGCGCGCGGGCGCGTCGGGGATGGCGTCGGGGCGGCACACGCCCATTGCGGCGAAACCGACCTCGAGCGCCTGCGCTCGCAACGCGGATTTGAGCATGTGCGTCATGCCCGATACCTAGCAACCCGCGCGGCGGCGCGAAACCTGCCGCACAAACCGCACCCTTCCGTTGACAACCCGATTGCGCAAACACCGCCCCGGTCATATTCTTTTACCAGTAGCAGGGGAGAAGCGGCGATGCCGTTCCAGCGCGTCCAGTCGGAAAAGCTTTCGCATACGGTGGTCCAGCAGATCGAGCTTCTGATCCTGCGCGGCATCCTGCGGCCCGGCGAGCGGCTGCCCTCGGAGCGCGAGCTGTCCGACCGGCTGGGCGTTTCGCGCCCCAGCCTGCGCGACGCGGTGGCCGAATTGCAAAAGCGCGGGCTGTTGCACACGCGCGCGGGGGCGGGGATTTTCGTGTCCGAAGACCTCGGCTCGGCGTTTTCGCCCGCGCTGGTGGACCTCTTCGCCAGCCATGACGAGGCGCTGTTCGATTACATCGCCTTTCGCCGAGACCTTGAAGCGATGGCCGCAGAGCGCGCCGCGCGCTTCGGATCGGAAACCGACCTCAAGGTGATCGACACGCTCTTTTCCAAGATGCTCGCAGCGCACGAACGGCGCGACCCCGCCGAGGAAGCCACGCTCGACGCCGAATTCCACCTGTCGATCGTCGAGGCCTCGCACAACGTGGTGATGCTGCATACCATGCGCGCGATGTTCGACCTGCTCAAGCGCGGGGTGTTCTACAATCGGCAGATGATGTTCCACCAGCGCACCACGCGCGGCGGGTTGCTGGACCAGCACCGGGCGATCAACGACGCGCTGCAGGCGCGTGACCCGGCTGCGTCGCGTGCTGCGATCGAGGCGCACCTGACCTTCGTCGAAGAGACCATGCTCGACTTCAAGCGCGCGCAGAAGCACGAGGAAATCGCGCAACTGCGCTACGAGCACGCGCAGTCCATGTGAGCCGCGCCCCTGACAGCGAAACGGCCGGTCCACCTGGAACCGGCCGCAAGGACTGCACGCAACGCGGGGATCAGTGCAGACGCTGCTCGACCGTCTTGATGGCATCCGCCACCAGCGCATCGGCCCCCTCATCGGTGAGCTTCTTCGCGATCACGTCCGATGCAGCCGCGATGGCGATGCGCGCGGCGGTGTCGCGCACCTCTCGGATCGCCGCCGCCTCGGCCGAGGCGATCTGCTCCTCGGCTGCCTTCAGGCGCCGCTCGGTCGAGGCTTCGAAATCAGCCTTTGCCTGCGCCGCGGCGGCCTTGGCATCCTCTTTCGCGCGCTCGATCATGCGGTCGGCCTGCTCGGCGGCCTCGCGCGCGCGCTGCTCGTAGGATGCGCGAAGCTCCAGCGCCTCCTCGCGCAGGCGGCGCGCTTCCTCAAGCTCGGCGCGGATATCGTCGGCGCGCTTGTCCAGCAGACCGATCACGCGCTCGGGCACCTTGAAGTAGACCAGAATGCCGACGAAGATGATGAACGCCATCAACACGATCAGATCCGTGTTGCGCAGCGAGAAGAAGGGATAATCCCCCGCGGCAAGTGCCGGCGAGGCGGCGGTCACGGCGGCGATCGTCATCAGAATGCGCGTCATTGGGCACCCCCTTCGGCCTTCAGCCGCGCATTGACAGCGGCGGTGACGCTGCGCGCATCGGCCTTGACGTCGAACAGATGCAACACTTCGCGCGTGGTGTCGCGGGCAACCTCGGCCACCATGTCCCTGGCGCTGTCGCGGATGGCGCGGATGCGGGCTTCGGACTCGGCAGCGCGCGCGGCGATCTCGGCTTCGGCCTCGGCCATCTGGGCGTCAAGCTCGGCCTGGATTTCCTGGCGCGCGGCCTCGATGATGCGGTTGGTTTCGGCCCTGGCGTCCGCAAGCGCCTGCTTGTGCGCCTCCTCGGCCTCGGCGGCCTTGGCCTTGGCGTCCTCGGCGGCGGCGATGTCGTTGGTGATCGTGCCGCGACGATCGGCCAGCACGGCGGCGATCCGGGGCAGCGCGGTGCGGGACAGGATCAGATACAGAACGACGATCGACACCACCAGCCAGAAGATCTGGTTCGGGTAGGTCGAAAAATCGAGCTGCGGCATGCCGGGTGCCGTGACGTCAGGCTCTTCCATGATGTCCCCCTATGCTGCGATGCCGACCGGGTGCGCGCGCGAGGCCACGCACCCGGCAGCAAGGAAACGTCCGATGCTTCAGACGGCGAACATCAGCAGCAGCGCGACGAGGAACGCGAAGATCCCCAGCGCTTCGGCAAAGGCGATGCCGATGAACAGGAACGCCGTCTGGCCGGGTGCGGCCGAGGGGTTGCGCAGGGCCCCGGCGAGGTAGTTCCCCGCCACGTTCCCCACACCGATGCCGGCGCCACCGATGCCGATGCAGGCCAGACCAGCACCGATATACGCGCCCATTGCAGCAAGATCGCCTTCCATGATCGTGTCTCCTTGGCTTGGAAGTTGTCAGCGAAACGTGGTCCCGGCGCGCCGCTCAGTGCGCCGGGTGGAGCGCATCCTTCAGGTAGATGCAGCTCAGAATGGTGAAGACATAGGCCTGGATCACCGCGACCAGCAGTTCCAGCGCGTAGAGCGCCGTCACCGCCAGCACGGGGATGAAGAAGGCCGCACCCAGCGCCGCGGCGAAGCCCGCGAACACCTTGGCCACCGCGTGCCCGGCCATCAGCGCGCCGGCCAGACGAATGGAGTGGCTGACCGGGCGCACGAAATACGACAGAAGCTCGATCACGGCCAGGATCGGACGCAGCGGCAGCGGCGCGCTGTCGACCCAGAAGAGTTTCAGGAATTTGGCGCCGTGCAGCACGAAGCCCAGCGCCGTGACCGAGATGAACACCGTCAGCGCGAGCACCGCCGTCACCGCGATGTGCGAGGTCGTGGTAAAGGCAAACGGGATCAGCCCCAGCAGGTTGGCGAACAGCACGAACAGGAAGATGGTCATGATGTAGGGGAAGAAGCGGATCGCGTCGCGCCCGGCCACGTCCTCGACCATCTTGTAGATGAAGCTGTAGCTCAGTTCGGCCATGGACTGCGCGCGGCTCGGGATGACCGCGCGCCCGCGCGCGCCGTAGACCATCAGCGCCGTCGCCGCGAGCACGGTCAGCGCCATCCACAGGGTCACGTTGGTCGGCGTATACCAGTTGACCACGTCGCCGCCGAACAGCGGCTTGACGATGAACTGATCCACCGGACGGATATCGATGCCGCCTTCAGCCACCTGTGCCACCCTCTTTCCTTGCGGCGGAGGCCTTGCCCGCCTTGTCTGTCTTGTCCTGCAACTCGCGGGCGGTGCGCAGCATGGTGCTGATCCCGGCCGCGAAGCCCAGCAATGTGAACACCACCAGCAGGAACGGGCGTGTGTCCAGAAGGACGTCCAGCCCGTAGCCGATGGCCGCGCCGATGCCGAGCCCCGACACCAGCTCAAGCACCATTCGCCACGCCGCATGCGCCAGCGAATGATGCGACTCCGTCGCCGGGGGCGGGTCCTGCCGCGCCTTGAGCTCCGCCAGCCGGGCCTCCAGCGCCCGCAGACGCTCGGCTTCCTGCTGCTCGGTCATGCTCACCTGCGGCCCTGGTCACCCTCGAGCTTCGAATTGCGCGGAAGCTAGGCGCGGGGGGCACGGGAGTCAAGCCGCTTTCGCGGCCGCAGAAAATCCTCAAGATATTGTATTTGCTGCATTTCTGAAATCGAAGCCAGAGGTCAGGGCGCATCGTGGCCGGCCCGAGCGCGGATCGGCATATTCAACCGCACGGTTGACCTTGGGTGCACGAGGCCGCATTGCAGAGCGATGCCGGCCTCGCTCGACATGATCTTCACCGCGCTTGCCGACCCCACGCGGCGGGCGATCCTGTCGATGCTGCTGGAGGACGACATGGCGGTGACCGATGTGGCCGAGCCGTTCTCGATGTCGCTGGCGGCGGTCTCGAAGCACCTTGCGATCCTCGCCGCCGCGGGGCTGATCAGCCAGGAAAAGCGCGGACGGGTGAAGTGGTGCAAGCTGGAACCCGACGCGCTGCGCGATGCGAGCGTCTGGATGCAGGGCTTCGGGCAGTTCGAGCCGGTGGAGCTTGACGCCTTCGAGCGCTTCCTGCGCGTCGAACTGGCCGGCGACCACCCGCCGGACCCGCCCCGCGCCGAGCCGTAAGCACCGCTCAGACGCCCCGGGCGACCTTGCGCGCGCTGGCCAGCTCCTGCTCCAGCACCAGCTGCCCCGACGCACGCGGCGCGCTGAAGCGCGCCAGCAGCAGATACGCCACCGGCGTCAGATACAGCGTCGCCAGCGTCGCCAGACCCAGCCCGCCGACAACGACCCAGCCCAGCGCCTCGCGCGCTTCGGCGCCGGGGCCCGCGGACAGGATCAGCGGCACACCGCCCAGCACGGTCGAGGTCATGGTCATCATCACCGGCCGCAGCCGGATGATCGACGCGTTCTCGATCGCCGTGCGCACATCGGCGCCCGCATCGCGCAACTGGTTGGCGAATTCCACGATCAGGATGCCGTTCTTGGCCATGATCCCCACCAAGAGCACCAACCCGATCTGCGAATAGACGTTCAGGCTGGTTCCCGTCAGCAACAGCGCCATCCCCGCGCAAGCCAGCCCCAACGGCACGGTCACCATCACCACCACCGCCGACACGAAGCTTTCGAACTGCGCCGCGAGCACCAGAAACACCACGAGGATCGCAAAGCCGAACACCAGGATGATCCCGGCCGAGGTTTCGTCCAGCGTCGCGGCTTCGGCCAGCGGCAGCACGCGTTGCCCCGACGCCAGCACCTCGGCGGCGATGCGCTCGGCCTCGGCCATCGCGGTGCCCAGCGGGAAATCGGGCCCCAACGAGGCGGTGATCCCAACCGCGCGCTGCTGGCTTTCGCGCGAAAGCTGCGGCGCGGTGGAGCGCTCGGTCAGCGTGATGAAGCTGGAAATGGGCACCATCTGGCCGTTGCCACTGCGCACGAAGCTCTGTTCCAGATCGCCGGGGTCGCGCACGGGGGTCCGGGTGGACAGCATCTGGATGTCGAAGCTGCGGTCGTCGATGAACACGTTGCCCACGGTGCTGCCGTCCAGCAGCGCCTGCAGCGCCTCGCCCAGCCCGTCGATATCGACGCCGATATCCGAGGCACGCTCGCGGTCGACCTCGATCGACAGCTGCGGCTGCGTGGTCTCGAAATCCAGCCGGACCTGCCCGAAGCGGCCGTCGTCGTTGAGCGCGTCGACCAGCTCCTGCCCGCTCTCGGCGAGCGCCTCGTAATCGCTGCCCAGCACCGCGAAGCTCAGGCCCCGCCCGGCGCCGCGGATGCGCAACGAGTTCGGCTGGATCGCGAAGGCGCGCACGCCGATGAGCCCGAACAGCCCGCGGTTGATCTGGCCCACGATGTCCTGCTGGCTGCGCTCGCGCGCGTCCCAGTCGGCGAGCGTCATCACCATGAAGGCGCGGTTGTCCTGCCCGCCGAGGCCGACGATCGAGAACAGGTTGGTGACCTCGCCCGCCTCGCGCAGCGGCGCGATCACGGCTTCGATCTCGCGCACCTTGGCGTCGGTGTAGTCCAGCGACACCCCCTGCGGCGCGCTGACGCTCAGCAGCGCCACCCCGCGGTCTTCGGGCGGGGTCAGTTCCTGCTCGATCGCCTGCGAGGCGAACCACCCCGTTGCCGCGAACAGCGCCGCGCCCAGGATCACCGCGAACGGCATCGCCAGCGCGCCGCGCAGGGTGACCGCATAGAGCCGCGCCAACGCGTCGCCCACGCGCGCCACCGGGCCGGGGCGGGCGTCCGGGTCCACCGGGCGCAACAGCTTGCTGGCCAGAACCGGGCACAGCGTCAGCGCCACGAAGCTGGAGATCAGCACCGCCATCGCCAGCGTGAAGCCGAATTCGCGAAACAGCCCCCCCGCCTGCCCCGGCAGGAACGACAGCGGCACGAACACCGCCGCGAGCGTCGCGGTGGTGGTGACCACCGCGAAGAACACCTGCCGCGTGCCCAGCACCGCCGCGGCGCGCGCGCCCAGGCCCTGCGCGCGGCGCCGCACGATGTTTTCCAGCACCACGATGGCGTCGTCCACCACCATCCCCGTGGCCAGCACCAGCGCCAGCAGCGTCAGGATGTTGACCGAGAAGCCCACCAGATGGATCGCCGCAAGCGTGCCGATCAGCGCCACCGGCAGGCTGACCATCGGCACCAGCGTGGCGCGCGCGTCGCGCAGGAACACGAAGATGATCGCCACCACGATCATCAGCGCCAGCGCCAGCGTCTTGAGCACCTCGACGATCGCGCCGCCGACGAAGGTGGCCTCGTCCGAGGTGACGAAGATGTTCACATCGCCGGGCAGGATCTGCTGCAGTTCGTCCACGATCCCGGTCACGGTGCGCGAGATATCGAGCGTGTTGCTCTGCGCCTGGCGGATGATCCCCAGCCCGATCCCGGTCTGTTCGTTCGCGCGCAGGATCGTCTCGCCCGGCGCGGGCCCCAGCGTGACCGCGGCGACCTCGCCCAGCCGCACACCGTCGCGCAGGATCAGCGCCTCGAACGCGTCGGGGGTGGAGACATTGGCGGTGGTGCGCACCTGGATCGTCTGCCGCGCCCCGGTCAGCGACCCGGCGGGCACATCGAAGGACACGTTGCGCAACGCGGCGCGCAGATCAGCCAGGCTCAGCCCGCGCGCGGCGAGCGCAAGCATGTCGATATCGACGCGGAAGATCTCGTCACGGGCGCCGAACACCTGCAGATCGGCCACGCCGGGGGCCGAGATCAGGCGATCCTCGACCTGGTCCTCGACGATGCGGGTGAGTTCCTGCACCGAACGGGTCGGAGACGTCACCGAGATCCGCATCACCGCGTCGGCGTCCGAGTCCGCCTTGACGATGCGCGGTTCGTCCACGTCCGAGGGCAGCGCGTTGCGGATGCGCCCGATCGAATCGCGGATGTCGGTGGCGGCGACGTCGATATCGGTGCTGTCGCTGAATTCCGCGACCACCTGCGAACGCCCGAAGCGCGAGCTCGACGACAGGTTCTGCACTCCCGAAACGCGGCCCACCGCGCCCTCGATCCGGCTGGTGATCTCGCGGTCGATGGTTTCGGGGCCGGCGCCGGGGAACTGCGTGGTGATGGTGATGACCGGCCGGTCGACATTGGGCAGCTCGCGCACCTCGACCGCGAAGAGCGCGGCAAGCCCCGCGATCACCACCAGCGCGCTGAGCACGAAGGCCAGGATCGGGCGACGCACGAACAGCGCGGTGCCGGATTTCGCGGCCTCGGACGCGTCGAAATCGTCGTTTTCGACCGGATCGGCGCCGGTTGCGGGCGTGTCGGCCTTGCCGGGTTCAGCGGATCTGGAAGGCGTGTTCATGCCGCGCGGCTCCGTCTCGGGGGTCGGGGTCTCGGGGGTCAGAATTCGGGGGTCAGAATTCGGGGGTCTCTTCGGGCGCGTCCTCGGCCACGTCGTCGGGGGCGCCGCCTTCGGTCAGGCGCAGCGTCTGGTCCCCCTCACCGGGGACCGAAGGATCGACCAGCTCGGCCACGTCGACCCCGGCGCCGGGGCGCAGGTTCTGCACACCTTCCAGCACCACGCGCTGGCCCTCTTCCAGATCGGCGCGGACCAGCACCGCGTCGTCATGGCGGCGCAGGATCTCGATGCCGACCCGCTGCGCGCGGTCGTCGCCATCAAGCGCCCAGACGAAGGACCCGCGGCGGTCCCACTGGATCGCGAGCGGATCGATCGAGGGGTATTGCTCGCCCGGCAGGATCACGGTGATGCGGAACGCCATGCCGGGGCGCAGACGGTCGTCGTCATTGTCGATCTCGCCCTGGATGCGCAGGGTGCGGTTGTCCTGATCGACCCGCGCGTCGATGGCGCGAATGCGGCCCTCGGCGGACTCGTCGGGGCGCGACAGCGGGCTGACCTCGAGCGGGTCATCGACCGAGACCAGGCCCACGAAGCGCTCGGGCACGTTGAATTCGATCAGCAACGTGGCGCGGTCGTCGATGCGCACCAGCTCGGAGCCGTTGGTGATCTGGTTGCCGGGTTCGAGGCTGACCAGACCGACCCAGCCCTCGACCGGCGCGATGATCTGCCGGCGCCGGAGCTCGAATTCCGCGTCGCGCAGGTCCAGCCGCGCCTGCGCAAGCTCCAGCTCGGCGTCCTGGATCTGCACGTCGGTGGCGGTGCCGCTTTCGCGCAGCCGGGTCACGCGGTCCATGCGCGCCTCGGCGTCCTGCAGGCGCACGCCGGCGCGCTCGACCGCAAGCTCCTGCGCCTCGGCGTCGATGGCGGCGATCATCTGCCCCGCCTCGACCCAATCGCCCGAAGCGATGGTGATCTCCTCAAGCCGCCCGGCGACCTCGGATGTCAGCAAGACGCTGCGCCGCGCCTCAGCGGTGCCGATGGCCGACAACCGGCTGTCGGCATCGGCCAGCGCCACCTCCTGCGCGACCACGCGCACCGCGCCGCCCCCGCCACCGAAGGGTGGGCCGCCGCGGCCACCGCCATTGCCGTCCTCGTCCTCGGGGATCGGCAGGCCCGCGGCGCGCATCGGCTCCAGCAGCCCAGCGCGTTCCAGGATCGGGTGCGACGAGGGCAGGAACACCGCCCAGGCCGACAGCGCCAGGGCCAGCAAAGCCGCGCAGACCGTGATCAGCTTGACCCATTTCATGGCGCGTTCTCCGATGAGCGGACCGCTTGCGTCCATGCTGCGACGTTCTAGCGCAACGGGCGCACAAGAAAAGCGCCCCCCCGCGCGGGGCCTTCACCATGGCGCGAGCCGTCGCCCGCGCGGCATCACCGCTTGGCCCCGTCCGCGCGCGTGCCTAGTATGGCGGCAAACAAGGAGCGCGCGCGTGCCCAGCCCCAAACCCAGCCTGCCCGCCATCATGCAGGACCCCCACCGCGTGGCCGAGCGCGGCGAAAAGGTGCTCGAGGTCGCCATCGGCCGCGAATTGCGCGCATTCCGCAAGCAGAAGGGCTTCACCGGGGCGCAGCTGGCCGAGCGCGCGGGGCTGTCGGTGGGCATGCTGTCCAAGATCGAGAACGGGCAGATCTCGCCGTCGCTGACCACGCTGATGACGCTGGCCAACACGCTGAGCGTGCCGCTGACGGCGTTCTTTCGCGGCTTCGAGGAAGCGCGCTATGCCGTCCACGTGAAGGCCGGCGAGGGGATCGAGATCGAGCGCGCGGGCACGCGGGCGGGGCATCAATACACGCTGCTGGGCCATATCGGCGCGAACACCAGCGGCGTGGTGGTCGAACCCTACCTGCTGACGCTGACCGAGGCGTCGGACATCTTTCCCACCTTCCAGCACGAGGGGATGGAGTTCATCTACATGCTGCAGGGGCGGCTGGGCTACCGCCACGGCGAGCAGCTGTTCCAGCTTGGCCCCGGCGACAGCCTGTTCTTCGACGCCGACGCCCCCCACGGCCCCGAGGTGCTGACCGACCTTCCCGCGCGCTACCTGTCGATCATCGCCTATCCGCAGGGGCGCGGGTGATGAAATTCCGGGCAGCGCGAGGCGGAATTTCCTAAGCAGAAATATTTTCTCTTGCGGATGCGTGAAGCGCCCGGCATCAAGGGCGGGAGCTTGCAAGGAGGGCGCCGCATGTGTGGCATCGTCGGATTGTTCCTGAAGGACCGCGCGCTGGAGCCGCAGCTTGGTGCGCTGCTGGCCGACATGCTGGTGACGATGACCGACCGCGGCCCCGACAGCGCCGGGATCGCGGTCTACGGCGCCCCCGAAGCCGGCCGCGCGCGGCTGACGCTGCAATCGCCCGATCCCGCGCGCGATTTCGAAGGGCTGGCCGAGGCGCTGGGCGAAGCGCTCGGCAGCACTGCGGCGCTGCGCGTGATCGACACTCACGCCGTGCTGACCCTGCCCGCCGATGCCGCGCAGGCCGCACGCACCGCGCTTGCCCGGTTGCGCCCCGATATCCGCGTGATGAGCGCCGGCGAGCGGATCGAGATCTACAAGGAAACCGGCTTGCCGGCGGATGTGGCGCGGCGCTTCGATCTGGCCGCGGCGCAGGGCAGCCACGGGAGCGGG
>PUOA01000081.1 GCA_003551925.1 Paracoccaceae bacterium | reverse complement strand
CGCCGCTCGGGCGCAGGCAGGGCTGTTCGAACCTGCGCGGGGCGGGCGATGAGCGGGGCGGATCAGCGCCCCTTGCGGGCGGTGCTGGATACCTGCGTGCTGTTCCCGCCGCTTCTGCGCGGTCTGTTGCTGGCGCTGGCCGATCGGGGGGTGTTCGTGCCGCTCTGGTCCGAGGCGATCGCGGCGGAGTGGCTGCATCTGGCGGCGCGGCGTGGCGATCTGGACGGGGCCGAGGCGGCGCTGGCGCGGATGCGGGCGCGCTGGCCCGAGGGGCATCTGGCGGCCGTATCCGGGGCGCATCTGGACCTGCCCGATGCCGGGGATCGTCATGTTCTGGCAGCGGCGATCGAGGGGCGCGCCGATCTGATTGTCACCGCCAATCTGCGCGATTTTCCGGCGCGGATGCTGGCCCCGCACGGGCTGCGCGCGCGTTCGCCGGATGATCTGGTGATGGATCTGTGGCTGGGATCGCCCGGTCAGGTCGACGCGGCGGTGGCGCTTCTCTGGCCCGGGCTGTCGGGCAGGCCGCTGCGCCGGGCGCTGGGCAAGGCCGGGTTGCGGCGGCTAGGCAAGGCAATGGGGGCGTGAACCGGCGTCCCTGGATGGATCATCGCGGCGGTCGGCATGACCCGGCCGGGCGGCGGGGCCGCTGTATGAGCGCGGAATCGACGAAGTGTCCACGCGTGGACAGGCATTCAAGTATCAGAAATTAAAATATAAACGGCGTGGACATGGGTGTTAAGCGCGCGCCGTGATCAGGGCGTCGCGCCGAAGGCGCGCTTGCGCTTTGGTCGCGCCGAAGGCGCGCTTGCGCTTTGGTCGCGCCGAAGGCGCGCTTGAAGCATGTTCCTGCCGAAGGCGCGCTTGAAGCATGTTCCTGCCGAAGGTGCGCTTGAAGCATGCTCCTGCCGAAGGCACGCGTGAAGCGCGGTCATGCCGGAAGCACGCCTGCGGCGTGACGCAGGCAGGCGACAGACGGGCCGGTGCCGGATGGGGCGCGTTCACTCGGCCCAGTGCACATGCGCCTCGTCAAGCAAGGCCGCCACCGGCGCATCCAGCGGATCGGCGCCTTTCGCCTCTTCGATGACGCGGCGCTTTTCCTCGCCGGTGATCAGGATATGCAGCGAAAAGGCACCGGCCAGCACCGGCGCGGTCAGGCTGAGCCGTGTCTCGGGCTGGTCGGGCGGGCTGAGTGACATCAGCGCCGGGGCGTCACTGGCCAGCGCCTCGGGCAGTTCGGGCGCGGTGGGAAAGAGCGAGGCGACATGCCCGTCCGCGCCCATGCCCAGTAGCGCCACATCGATGGGCAGCGCGGGCTCAAGCCGCGCGCGCAGGGCCTCGATGGTCGCTGCATCGGGCGGCGCGGCGTAATCGGCGCCTGGCCCGCCATCGAGGGCGATCAGCCGCGCCGCCGAGGCCGGTCCCTGCAAGAGCCGCGCGCGCAGTTGCGCCGCGTTCGAGCGTGGATGATCGGGTGGCACCCAGCGTTCGTCGCCGGGCAGCACGATGATGCGCTCCCAGGAAAGGTCAAGCTGCGCGAGCGTATCAAAGACCGGCCCCGGCGTGCTGCCCCCCGGCACCACGAAAAGCGCGCGTTCCCGCCGGTCCAGGGCGCTGCGAAGATCGGCCGCGAGCCGCTGTGCCACGGCGAGCGCCATCATCTCGGGGTCCGGGTAGTCATGGAACTGCATCAGCGTATCTCTCGCCACTGGCGCCCGTCGCGGCGCAGGAGCTCGGTGGCCTGATCGGGGCCGTCCGAGCCCGGCGCGTAGGCGACGGGAGCATCCTCGAGCCGACCAAAACCGGCGATGACCGGATCGACCCAGGCCCAGGCGGCCTCGACCTCATCCGAGCGCATGAAGAGCGTCTGATTGCCGCGGATCACATCCATGATCAGCCGCTCATAGGCATCGGGGATATGCAGATCATCGCCCAGCGCCTCGGCGAAGCTCATGTCGAGCGCGACATCCTTGAGCCGCATGCCGCCCGGCCCCGGCTCCTTGATCATCACGCGCAGATCCATGCCCTCATCGGGTTGCAAGCGGATGACCAGCACATTCTCGCGCCAGGGCGCGCCCTCACCGAAGATCGAATGCGGCGGGTCGCGGAAGGTGACGGCGATTTCCGACACCCGGCGGCTGAGCCGCTTGCCGGTACGCAGGTAAAAGGGCGTGCCCTTCCAGCGCCAGTTGGCGATGCCGGCCCTGAGCGCGACATAGCTTTCGGTGTTCTCGCCCGCCTCGCCCGTCTCATCGGCGAAGGACGGCGTGTCCCGCCCGCCCGAATACTGCCCGCGCACGATATCGCCCGGCGCCAGCGGGTCGAGCGCGCGGATCACCTTGAGCTTTTCATCGCGCATCGCGTCGGGATCAAAACGGTGCGGCGGTTCCATGGCGATCAGGCAAAGAAGCTGCATCAGGTGGTTTTGCACCATGTCGCGCATGGCGCCGGTCTGCGCGTAGTAATCGCCGCGCCCGCCCACGCCCACGGTTTCGGCGACGGTGATCTGCACATGGTCGATGAAGCGGGCATTCCACAGCGGCTCGAACAGGATATTGGCAAAGCGCACCGCCATCAGGTTCTGCACCGTCTCCTTGCCCAGGTAATGGTCGATCCGGTAGATCTGCGCCTCGGTGAAATGCTGCGCCAGGGCGGCGTTGAGGGCGCGGGCGCTGGCCTGGTCATGGCCGAAGGGCTTTTCGGCGACGATGCGGGTTTGCGGCGTGATCAACGACCAGCGGTCCAGCCGCTCGGCCAGAGCACCGAAGAGCGACGGCGCGACGGCGAAATAGAAGGAGCGCACCGGGTCAGGGCGCAGCGTATCGCGCAGCGCGGGCCAGCCCTCCTCGCCGCGTGCGTCGAGCGTGATGTAGTCGAGCCGGTCCAGGAAATCGCGTCTTGTCTGCGCCGAGGGTGTGTCGGGGCCGGTGAGCACCGCATCGAGCGCCTGCGCGACCTCGGCGCGATAGGCGCCAGTCGTCATCTCGCCGCGCGCGGCGCCGATCACCCTTGCGTCGGTCGGCATCTGGCCATCGGCGAAGCGGCAACACAGCGCCGGCATGATCTTGCGCAGGGCCAGATCGCCGGTGGCGCCAAAGACGACCAGATCGAAGGGATCGACCGGGATGACACGCGCGACCATCAGACCTCCTGCATGCAGCGCTGCACGCTATCGCGCGGGGCGGGCCCGGACAAGCGCGCCGAGGCGTCAGGCCTCAAGCTCGGCATCCCAGTAGAGGAAATCCGCCCAGCTTTCGTGCAGGTGATTGGGCGGGAAGCGGCGGCCCATCTCCAGCAATTGCGGCGCGGAGGGCCGCACCGGGCGGGCGCGCAACACCATGCCCGCCTGGCGCAGCGTCTTCGAGCCCTTGCGCAGGTTGCATGGCGCGCAGGCGGCGACGACGTTTTCCCAGCTTGTCACCCCGCCCAGGGCGCGCGGCACGACATGGTCAAAGGTCAGGTCATGGCGGGCGCCGCAATACTGGCAGGCAAATCCGTCGCGCAAGAAGAGGTTGAAGCGGGTGAAGGCGACGCGCTTGCGGGGTTTGACGTAATCCTTGAGCACCACTACCGAGGGAATGCGAATCTCCATGCGCTGGCTGCGCACCGTGGTGTCGTATTCG
>PUOA01000105.1 GCA_003551925.1 Paracoccaceae bacterium | reverse complement strand
GCCCGTCAATGGTCCCCTGCTGCATCGCCGTCAGTGCTTCGGTCCAGGCCATGGGGATGGCGTTGGCGCCAAGCTCACGGAACGCCGCGATGTAGACGGGGTTCTCGATCACCCGGATACGCAGGCCCTGCAGGTCCGACGGCTCGCGGATCTCGCGCTCGCTGTTGGTGATGTTGCGAAAGCCCCGCTCGGCAAAGCCGAGGCCAACGAGGTTGACCTCCTGCAGACGGTCCAGCAACTCCTGCCCGATCTCACCGTCCAGCACGGAATGCGCCGCATCGGCCGAGGGGAACAGGAAGGGCAGCTCGAACACCGCCATCTCCTCGAGGAAATTCGCCACCGGCCCGTTGGTGATGACCCCCATGTCGACCGAGCCGATCTGCATCCCCTCCAGCAGCGTGCGCTCATCCCCCAGGGTCGCGTTGGGGAACAGCTCCACGGTGATGCGGCCTTCGCTGCGTTCTTCCACAATGTCGCGGAAGCGCTCGGCTGCGACATGGAACGAATCCTGTTCGTTCACCACATGAGCCAACCGCAGCGTGACAGGGTCCATGTCGGCGATATCTGCCCACGCAGCCGAGCTTGCGGCAACGGAAAGTCCCGCCACAAGGGCGATGGTGGTGGTCTTCATTCTGTCCTCCCTGGAGACGCTCGAAACGCAGGCGTGAAGCTAACTCCGCTTCGCGGGCCTGTCGATGGCGAAACGTGTCACCCCAGCGGGCGCGCGCACGGTTCGCGACCTTGGGCCACCGCGCAATTCCCGGGCCGCCACCTTGATCGCAGCGTCCGGCATCATCACGGCGCAGCGGTTGTCATCCCGCATCGGGCCATCTGTGCCGGGGATCTCGCGGAGCGTGGCTTGCACTTGCGAAAGCTGTGTAAGACTGTATTACAGTAATGCAGGGAGGCACGACGGGAGAACACGGTGAGCGCTTCGCGGTTTCTTGAGATTTCGGGAAAGATCAACGATCTGCTCAATGCTGCATCGCTCCTGTCATGGGATTCGCGGACCATGATGCCGGCCTCCGGCGCCGCCACGCGTGGCCAGCAGATCGCCACCTTGACCGTCGCCGCGCGCGACCTGCTGTGTTCCGATGCGATGTATCGCGCCGTCGACGAGGCCGCGCGCGCGTTCGAGGATGCACCCGGCTCCGCCGAAGCCGAGATGGTCAGGCAGGTGCGCGCCGCGCAGGCGTATCACGCGCGAATTCCCGCCGCGCTGGTCGAGCGGCGCAACCTGCTTGGCGTGCGCGCGCACGACGTCTGGGCCGAGGCCTGCCGCGCACGGGATTTCGCGATCTTCGCGCCCGCGCTTTCCGAGACGGTCGATGTCTGCCGCGCCTGGGCCGAGGCGGCGGGGTATGAAGACCACCCGTATGATGCATTGCTGACACTCTACGAACAGGGCAACACCGTGCGCGCGCTCGACGCGCTTCTGGGTCGGCTTCGCGATCACATCATCCCGCTCGCCCGCCAGGTTCACGCCGCGCCGCAACCCGAGGACAGCTTTCTGTCGGGCCGCTTCGATATCGACCGGGTGCAGGCGGTGGCGCGCGCGCTTGCGCAGCACATCGGCTACGATCTGTCGCGCGGGCGGGTCGATCCGGCGCTGCATCCGTTCGAGCTTTCGTTCACCCGTGATGATGTGCGGCTGACCACATGGGCCGCGCCGCAGTCGCTGTCGAAGGCGATCTTCACGATGCTGCACGAGGCGGGGCACGGGATCTACGAACAGAACATCGACCCCGCCTATACCCGCACGCCGCTCGCGACCGATCTGATCATGCTCTACGCCGTGGGCGGCGTCAGCTTCGGCATGCACGAGTCGCAGTCGCGCCTGTGGGAGAACCATGTCGGACGGTCGCGCGCGTTCTGGGAACGCCATTTCGCAACGCTGCGCGATGCGTTCCCCGAGCGTCTGGCCGGTGTGAGCGTCGACCGCTTCTGGCGCGCCATCAACCGCAGCGCCCCCGGCACGCACCGGACGCATGCCGATGAGCTGACTTATGACCTGCATGTGATCTTCCGCACCGATATCGAGCGCGATCTGATCAGCGGCAGCTTGCCCGTCTCCGAGGTCCGCGACGCGTGGAACGACGCGACCGAGGCCGCGCTGGGCGTGTCGGTGGCCAATGACGCCGAAGGCGTGTTGCAGGATGTGCATTGGGCTACCGGGCAGTTCGGGACGTTCTGCAATTACACCGTCGGCAATGTCGTGGCCGCGCAACTGTTCGACACGGCGCAGGCCGATGGCGCGGTCGGCGCGGGCCTGGAGCGGGCTGATTACGCCCCCTTGCGCGGCTGGCTTGCCGATCACGTGATGCGCCACGGCCGGCGGCATGTGCGCGACGACTTGCTGACACGGGCCACCGGGCGGGCGATGGACCCGTCGCCCTATCTTGCGCATCTGACCGCCCGTTTTGCCGAGGTCTACGACCTGCACTGACCGGACGGTGTCGACCTGCCGAGGCCGACGCCCAGAGGGAGAAACCGAATGACGAAACTGACCGAGCAGGCCCGCGGGGTCCATGTCATCGCTCCGACGCCATTTCTGGATGACGGCGCGCTCGACATGGACAGCGTGGACCGGATGGTCGAGTTCTACCTGGCGGCAGGCGCGGATGGGCTGACCATCATGGGCATGATGGGCGAGGCCGAAAAGCTGGCCGCATCCGAGTCCGAAGCCGTGATCGCGCGGGTCATGGCAGCGGTGAACGGACGCGTCCCGGTGACCGTCGGCGTTTCGGCGCCGGGGCTGGCCTCGATCACGTCGCTTGCGCGCAGGGCGATGGACGCCGGCGCCGCCGGGGTCATGGTGGCGCCGCCCGCGAGCCTGCGCACCGACGCCCGGATCCGCGACTATTATCTGATGGTTGCCGACGCGCTGGGACCCGACACACCGTTCGTGCTGCAGGATTTTCCCCTTGCGACCGGGGTCGTGATCCCCGCCGGGGTCATCCTCGATATCGTTGCACAAGCGCCCAACTGCGTCATGCTCAAGCACGAGGACTGGCCGGGCCTCGCCAAGATCAGTGCCTTGCGCGCGGCGTCGGATGCCGGTGCGCGCCGGATCTCGATCCTGTGCGGCAACGGCGGCCTTTTCCTGCCCGAGGAGATGGCGCGCGGTGCGGACGGGGCGATGACCGGCTTCGCCTTCCCCGAGATGATGGTCGAGGTGGTGCGTCTGGCAAGCGCCGCAGAGCATGACCGCGCGCGCGATATTTTCGAGGCGTATCTGCCGCTCATGCGGTATGAAGGTCAGCCGGGGCTGGGGCTGGCAATCCGCAAGTACACGCTGGCGCGGCGTGGCGTGATCGCGGGCGCGGCGCTGCGCAAGCCCGGCGCGCGGCTGTCGCGCACCGACATCGCCGAGATCGAAACCCTGCTGGCGCGTCAGGCCCGCAAGCTTGCTGAACTGAACTGAAGGGACAACCGCGATGGATCTGGGTATTGACGGAAAATCGGCGCTCGTGCTGGCATCGTCCGGCGGGCTTGGGCTGGGGATCGCGCAGGCACTGGCGCGCGAGGGCGTGCATGTCCTGCTGACTGGGCGGAGCGGTGACAAGCTGGAGGCCGCAGCGGCGGCGATCAACGCCGAAGGCGGCGGCAGGGCAGAGTGGATCG
>PUOA01000037.1 GCA_003551925.1 Paracoccaceae bacterium | reverse complement strand
TCATCCCGGGAACATCATAGTCCAGCAGGATCGCATCGAACGCGCCGGTCCGTGCGATCATCTCCAGCGCCGTGTCGACATCCCCTGCGGCGTCGACCACAAAGCCGAATTCCGAGGCCAGCGATTCGCTCACCGTCTCTGCCAGAAGGGTATGATCATCGACAACGAGCGCGCGCAGCGCGGTCGTCTCTGCGGGAGTTTCTCGCTGCTCGGGAATCATCTCGAAAGCCTGCTTTTCTGGGATCTCCCGCATTATTTATCCATGGCGAGGGCCAACTTCCACCCGCGACGCCCGGAAATCCCGTATTGGCACTCCGACTATCCTTGGAGACTTTAACCTCTCCTGCGCACAATTTGCGTTTCGCGCTGCGCTGACGGGCGTTCTGCGCATGATTCCAGGGGAATACCCCTCGACACAGCCGCCCGCAATGGCGGCACGGCGCCGCGCACGTTTGCGTGATCCCACCCGGCACCGCGCGCGCCCCCAGCGCCGGCGGCCGCCCAGGGGCGATACCGGTCCCGCGTATTCTCGTCAGGATCATCTAAAGATCACTTCCTCATGACGATGACTGACCCGAAGGTGCCCGCCGGATATCACAAGGAGCAGGCCAATGACACAACAGCATCCCGATGGTGCGCGCCGATGACGCGCAGAACCATCGCCCCGTCCGAGCTGCCCGACCCGATTCAGCGCTACTACAGGATGATTCGGTGGGTGATGTTGGGTGTCGCCGGCAGCGTGGTCATCGCACTGTGGCTGTCACCGCTGGCGCTTCTGCTGGTTGTGCTTCTGGCGGTTGCGGGGGCGCTGCTGTCGTCGTCGGCGCGCGGTTTCCGTCAGGCGCGGGCGTTCGTCGATGTCCCGACATCGCGCATCCGATCCGCCTCGCAGGGGTATGTGGAGCTCAAGGGCACCGTCCGTGCTGATGGCGACGGCGATCGCCATGCGCCGCTCTCGGGGACGCGCTGCCAGTTCTGGCAGCTTTCCGCATGGCGCGTCGGCAAGCGCAAGGAGGCAGAGATCTTCGCCAGCGCCCGCTCGCATCCGGACTTCCTGCCGCTCGAGGACGGAACCGGCACCTGTTACGTCATGATCGCCACGGCCGAGTTTCACGGCGTCCGCACGGTGCGCCATTTCGACAGCCCCGATCGGCTGGGGGAACTTGCCGGTTTCTTCGACGACGCACACGCAAGGCGGCTGAGCGCACCGGGCAAATGGATGGTCGAGGAGACATGCTTCCCGGTGGACGCCCCGCTCTATGCGACAGGCCAGTTTCGCAGCCTGCGCTCGCGCGAGACGCCGTTCGAAGCCGGTTGGATGAAGACCGACGCGACCGGGCTTGCGGGGTTTGCCGCGCAGGCGCTGATGCCGGCCCTCGAACGCGTCAACAGCGCGTGGTTCGCCGAAATGCGGCGGGTCGAGGGGATCGGCCCCGACGCGCCGTTGCAAGGGTCGCAGCAGGTCCATATCCTGACCGAAGGGATGGAACACAATCTGGTCGTCAAGCCGATCCTGTCGATGACGCACGAAGATGTCATGGCGCGGCGCGCCCGGCGCGGGGCGGCGGTGCGCGGCATGCTGGGGCTGGTCACGCTGGCCGCCGCAGCCGTGCTCGCGCAGGCGCTGATCGACCCCGGTCAGATCGCCGCGCTCCAGCGCGCGCTGAGCGGATGACGCCTGCAACGCCCCGCCGCGCGCGCGGCGGCGCCGGCGCCGGCGGTTGCGCAGTGCCCCACCCCTATCAGAAAGGCTGACGCATGGAGTCCCTGCCCGTTTTCCTGATCGCGCTCGTGGTCGTGGCGCTTGTCTGGAACGTCGTCATCTACAACCGCCTTGTCGCGCTGCGCAACAATGTCGATGCGGCGTGGTCGAACATCGACGTGCTGCTGCGCCAACGCTACGAGGAGGTGCCCAAGCTTGTCGAAACCTGCCGCGTCTACATGCGCTACGAGGCCGAGACGCTGGAACGGATCACCGAACTTCGCAATGCGGGCGAAAGATGCCGGCAGCAAAGCGACGTCTCGACCCTGGGGACCGTCGAATCCGAGCTGACCGGACGGCTGGGCGGGCTGATGGCGCGCGCCGAAGCCTACCCCGATCTGGGCAGCAGCGACCAGTTCCAGCGCCTGCTGGCGCGGATCTCGCATCTGCAGGACAGCATCTCGGACCGGCGCGAATTCTACAACGAGGCGGCGAAGATCAAGAACACCCGCCGCGATCAGTTCCCCGACCTGCTGGTGGCGCGCGCCTTCGGCTTTGGCTACAGCCCGCTGTTCGAGGCCGCGCCCGAGCAGCGCGAATCGCCCGATATCGGCGCCCTGTTCCGCAGCTGAGCGCCGTTTCCGCGTTGCCGCCTGCCCCCGGCGCACGGGCGGCCGCCCTGGCGGCGGGGCGCGATGCGGCGCCATGCGCGCGCCGCACAAGAAAGATCCCGCCAGCGCGATGACACCGAAGCGCTGGCGGGCACCCCTTGGGGGGGGCATGGTGACCGCGGGCGCGGAACGCCCGCGGCAAGGACGCGGCGCCGAAGCGCACACGCCCGTTCCGGACCACACTCAGTTGCCGACGATCGATTCGGTCAGGCTGGACGTGTTGGTGGCGATGTCCGTCGCGATGTTCCCGGTGTTCAGAGCACCGATCGCGGTGGTGCTGATGCCGTCGACGTTCGACAGCAGCTGCGCCACGTTGACGCTCGCATTGATGTCGTCAGCGTTGTTGAGCGCCAGGTTGGCAATCTGCACCGGATCCACGTCAGCAAACTCTGTCGACGTCGCCAGCGAGTTGCTCGTCTGTGCGACCGACTGCTGCGTTGCATTCATCAGGTTCATCACGCTTGCGCTGATTTCCTGAGTGCTGTTGTCGCCCTCCACGGTGTCCATGACATTACCGACAACACCGGTGTTCAGCGCGCCGATGGCGGTGGTCGACACGTCGTTCACCTGAGTCTGAAGCGCAGCGATGAGATCGGCCGGGTCGAAGAACTCACCCGAGCCGGTCTGCCCGCCATCGGTGAAGGCGACCTCAGAGAACATGCCGGTGAACGACCCGTCCAGACTACCGGAAATTGCGTCGAGCACATCCTCCAGGCCCTCAGCGCCAAAAGCCTCGATGGTCACGCTCGCGTCGATGTCAGCCAGGTTCTCCGCAGCGTTCAGCAGTTGCAGCTGAGTCTCTGTTGTGTCTTCAAGAATCTGCTCGAGCAGGCTTTGCGCCGATGCAGCGCCGGCAAAGGCCATCGAGCTCACGATGGCCGTGGTCATAAGAAGCTTTCGCATCTTTCGCTTTCCTTCGGTTTCGGTTCCAGGCCCCGTCCCGGCGGGGGCGTGGAGTCAGGAGTTGCGGGGCTGCCGGGCCCGCGCTTTACCCGGGCGCCGATCACGCCGCGGGCATTTCGTGGGCATGGCGGCCTAGTCGCCGCCATGCAGTCGTTGGTGTTCCGGCGTGCCCGGGCGCGGTGACTGCCCTTGCTGCGGGGCGCCCACGTCCGGTGCCTCGGCCGGCGCATCCTCATCTTCTGCCGGCGCCTCCTCGGCACCGTTTTCGGCGCGCGCGCCCGCGGCGTCTGCTGCGGCGCGCGAATCGCTCACCGCGCGTTCAACCAGCACCGCCGCCGCATCGCCCGCTTCGCC
>PUOA01000321.1 GCA_003551925.1 Paracoccaceae bacterium | reverse complement strand
GGTCGCCCAGGGCCGCGGACCCAGCGCGCGCAGCGTGGTCGCGGGGTGAAAGGTGCCCGCGCCGACCTCCAGGTCGTAGGGTTGCAGCACGGCGCAGCCGCGCGCGGCCCAGTAGCCCTGGAGCGCGAGGATGATTTCCTGAAAACTGCGCGGCTTTTCGGGTGCTTGCGGCATCATCGGCTCTTGTCAGATGGGCGGGAACGCTTAAAGCTGTGCCTCCATAGGCAAGCGTCGCGAGGGGGTCAACGCCGCGCGCGCCATTTGCAGGCGGCGGGTGCGCCCGCTGCTGCGTGACGAGTGCAACAGGGAATTGGATATCATGGCGAACACCTCGATCAGATCACGGACCAGGGCACGGGCGCTGGCGGTTTCGGTCGCGCTGATATCGGGGGCGCTCCCGGCGGCCACGCTGCTTGCGCAGGAGATGCCCGCGCAACCCGGCGCCGAAGCCGTGCAGCAACGCGTCTGGGTTCAGGTCGAGGCGAACTCCTCGCGCGAGGAGTCCGTGGCACGCGCGCGCGCGTATGAGGAGCGCGTCGGCAGTGTGTCAGGCTTCGATCTGCCCAGCGGCTGGCATGCGGTGGTGCTGGGACCGTTCGAGACCCGAGACGACGCGAACGAGGTCCGCCGCCAGTTGCAGTCCGAAGGGCTGATCCCGCGCGATGCGTTTGCGACCGAAGGCCAGAGCTTCGGCACCCGGTTCTTCCCGCCCGGCGCCGGCGAGGTCCCCATGCCCGCGCTGCCCGCCGCCGAGTCGGACCCCGCGGCGGACCCTGAGCCCGAGATCGCCGACACCGCCCCCGAGGTCATCCCCGAGCCGGAGCCCGAAATCGCCGAGCCGGTGATCGAGGAACCGCCCGAGGAAACACTGGCCGAGGCGCAGGCCTCGGAGCGCACGCTGACGCGCGACGAACGCGCCGCGCTGCAGGTCGCGCTGCAGTGGTTCGGCTATTACAACCTCGGGATCGACGCCGCCTTCGGCCCCGGCACGCGGCGCGCGATGACCGCGTGGCAGGAGGACCGCGGCCATGACGCCACCGGCGTGCTGACCACCCGCCAGCGCGAGCAACTGATCCGCGAATACTCGGGCGAGCTTGCCGCGCTGGGCATGGAGGAATGGCGCGACGAGGAGGCCGGCATCGACATCGAGCTGCCGCTCGCGATGGTCGAATTCGATCGCCACGAGGCCCCGTTTGCGCATTTCACGCCGGTCGATGACAGCGGCGTGCGCGTGCTGCTGATCAGCCAGTCGGGCAGCCAGGCCACGCTGGGCGGGCTCTACGAGATCATGCAGACGCTCGACATCGTGCCGCTGGAGGGAGCGCGCAGCCGGCAGAACAATTCCTTCACGCTGACCGGGCAGAGCGACGAGTTGCGCTCGCACACCGTCGCGCGCCATCAGAATGGCCAGGTCAAGGGCTTCACGCTGGTCTGGACGCCCGAGCGCGACGAGCAGATGGAGCGCGTGCTGCCGATGATGGAAGCAAGCTTCAGCACCTTCGGCGGCACCCTGCCCGACGGCATCGGCGAGGCCAGCGCGGTATCGCGCCGCGACCTGCTGGCGGGGCTGAGCGTGCGGCGCCCCGAGCGCTCGCGCTCGGGCTTCTACATCGACGCCACCGGCTCGGTGCTGACCAGCGCCGAGGCCGTCGCCGGCTGCGCGCGCGTGACCATCGACGAGGCCTACAACGCCCGCGTGGTGGCCAGCGACGATGCGCTGGGCTTCGCGGTGCTGGAGCCCGAAACCCCGCTGGTGCCGCTGGCTTTCGCCCAGTTCGCCGACGACGCACCCCGTCCGGGGACCGAGGTCTTCGTGTCCGGCTTCGGCCTGGAGGACGTGCTTGCCCGCCCGCTGCTGACCACGGGCGCGCTGGAAGACCTGCGCGGGCTTGACGGCGAGGAAGAGCTGCTGCGGCTGGGGATCGAGGTGGCGGCCGGCGACAGCGGCGGGCCGGTGTTCAACGGCAACGGCGCGGTGATCGGGATGCTGCTGCCGCGCGGCGAGGACGGCGCGCGCATCCTGCCGCAGGACGTGCATTTCGCCGCCAGCGCCGAGGCGCTGCGTTCCATGCTGTCCGACGCAGGCGTGCGCACCGGCACGCTGAGCGAAGCCGCCGCCATGCCGCCCGGGTTGCTGACCCGCGCGGCGGGCGATCTGACGGTGATGGTGTCGTGCTGGAACTGAACACGCGCCGCATGGCGCGCGTCAGTCGCTGTAGCGCGCGGTGAAGTTTTCCAGGATGCGGCCCGACGCCCCGGTCTGCACATCGCGGCAGGCATCGGTCAGCGCGGCGGCGTCGTCGGGCGGGAAATACCCCTTGTCGCGATAGATTCGGATGCGCAGCGCGAAGCTCTGGCCATCGGCCTCGGGGTGGAACTGGGTGGCATAGACGTTCCGGCCGAAGCGGATCATCTGGAAGGGGCAGCGCGGCCCCTCCAGCAGATGCACGCAGCCATCGGGCAGCGCATCAAGCGCCTCCTTGTGACCGACAAGGATATCGAACCGCTCGGGCAGATCGGCCAGCAGCGGGTCGGCGGCGGCCTCGGGCGTGCGGGTGCACCAGGTAGGGCTCACGGGTTCGGGATAGCGGGTCTTGGTCACCGGAGCGCCCAGATGCTTGCCCAGGATGCCGATGCCGTAGCAGCAGCCCATGAACGGGAAATCCCGCGCGGTGATCGCCGGCATCAGCGCCATGATCGCGGCCTCGATCCGGGCTTCGGTCGGATCGCGGGCCTCGGGCGGGTCGCTGACGCAGCCGGGCCCGCCGCCGACGATCACCCCGGCATAGGCGTCGAGCGACAGGTCGTCGGGCAGCGCCTCGCGGTCCAGCCGGATGCGGTGGACGCGGCCCCGGTCCAGCCGCCCGCGGCGCAGGATGGCGGCGAATTCCTCGTCCGCAGCCTCGGTCTCGGGGCGCAGTTGCAGGACCAGAAAGGGTTTCATCGGCGCGGCAATCCTGTCAGGCTCCGTGAATGACTGCGCAAGGGGTTGATGCCCGGGCGCGACTTAGGTGATACATCGCCACCGCACCGAGGGAAACACGCTTGCGATGGCCGCTTGGGGATTTGGACTTCGGGCTCGATGTCGTATAGACTCGACGGTGCATTTGAACAGGGCGAGCGGGAATTCATGACCGGCGAAGGGCTCCAGAACGTCTCGTATGCGCTGCTGCTTGCATTGATGGTCTACGTCGCGATCGTCGGAGGGTGAGGGCATGGCACAGCGATTCGGCGGCCGCTACAGCCCCGGCGCGGGCACGCCTGCGGCGCCCAAGCGGCTGAACCCGGCGGGCGCGCGCGTCAACTTCCTGTTCGTGGTCCCGTTCGTCTTTGCGATCAAGGCGTTCGTCGTGGACCCGGCGGGCTTCTGGCTGAACCTTGGCGCGTTCGGGCTGCTGCTGCTGGCGGCGGCGCTCACGCGCGACGGGGTGCTGGCGCATGCGGCCTTTGACGCCCGCGACAGCGCGCGCAAACCCGCGATCCCGCGCAAGATCTTCGCCGCCGCGCTGACCGGGCTGGCGCTCGCGCTTGCCGCGCTGGGCGGCGGGGTGCTGCAGGCGCTGGGGCTGGGCGCGCTGGGCGCGGCGCTGCATCTGGGCGCCTTCGGCCCCGACCCGCTGCGCGACAAGTTCGCCGACGGCGTGGACGGGTTTCAG
>PUOA01000056.1 GCA_003551925.1 Paracoccaceae bacterium | reverse complement strand
GCATAGGCGGTGTCGAACTCGGCGCGCTCGGCGAAGGTGGACTCGTTGCGCTTGGAGATCTGCCAGAATCCGGTCAGGCCGGGCCGCAGCCGGTAATATGCGCGGCCGGGGTAGAGCGACTGCTGGCAGGGCATCATCGGGCGCGGCCCGACGAGGCTCATCTCGCCCTTCAGGACGTTCCACAGCTGCGGCAGCTCGTCGAAGGAGATCTTGCGCAGCAGCCCGCCGACGGGCGTGATCCGCGGATCGTTGCGCAGCTTCTGGTTGGCGTCCCATTCGCGGCGGCTGTTGGGGCAGCGGGCCAGATGTTGTTCCAGGATGCGCTCGGCGTCGGGCACCATGGTGCGCAGCTTCCAGATCGAGAAGATGCGCCCGTTTCGTCCCACCCGCTCCTGCCGGAAGAACGGGCTGTGCCCATCCCGTGCAATCAGAAGCGCCAGCAGCCCGATCAGCGGCAGCACGACCGGAAGCGCAAGCAGGATCAGGAAAATGTCCAGCGCGCGCTTGAAGACATCGCGATAAGGCCGGAACTCCGGCCCGAACGAACGCCCCGCATCAACCTCGAAAGCCCGAGCCTGCCGGGCATCCGTGCCGGCCACGGCCAGGGAGAGGTTCCTGCGCAACAGGCGGGTCAGGCCGGTCGCCTTCGCGCTGCGAGACTGCGGCCGCCAATTATCAACCGCATCGCTGAAATCCGTGTCAGCCACCGTGAATGTCCCCCAAGTATTCCTGCTGGTCTCGGACACAGAACCACTCGCGGGGTCTCTTGCCCCGTGCTTTCCCCAGTGGCCGCGACCGCGCCCTTATCCCGAACCCTTTTGACTAAAATGCCTACCATCTTCCCGGGCCTTCGCACAACGGTTTCCGGCAGGCTATTTCGGCGAAACATGCGAAAATCATGGTGAAAAACAATCCTGAGTTGTATTGGGGCCGTGCAGATGCCGCGGGGGTGGAGGTCCTGGGCCGAAGCGACGCCTGCCCCCCTGAACGGCCCCGGGTTACCTGCCCCGCCGCTACCTTGGATTCGCCGGCCCCGGTGGCCATATCTGCCCAAAGCGCGCCCTGTGTTGAAATCGCAGGCGCTTCGGGTAGCTGCCGCCTCTCTGCCGATGAGTGGGTCAGAACAGGGCGGTGGCCGCGCAGACAGGTTGTCGGTGCGTCCCGGCATGGCGACCGGGAGGTGGGTGTATGTTATGGCTTCCGAAACGATCTTTTTCTAACGCTTGCCCCGAAACTGTGGGCAATTCCCCGGGTGCACTTGCAGGACAGCCGTGAGGCGTGCGAAGCGCACGGCAACAACATTCCATCCCTGCCCCGGTTATGATGCGATCCGGCCCTGACAGTTCCCGCTGTCGGGTTCGAGTCCAGGAGATGCCCGAGACCGTGCCCCGCCGTGGATTATGGAACGCGCTTCTGATGCGGACCCCGCTGGCCCGGGACGCTTCACCCATGCCGGCGGCGTCCGATCCAGGACCGGTCGGAGATACCTGCCGCCTGGAGGCACCGGTGCCACGCATCGCACCGCCCCTGCGCCTGCCGCGCCAGCAGGGCACCCCGTCGCCCGACCTGCCGCCCCCGGTCTCATCTCCGGTCTCACGCCGGGAGCGCGGCGATCCTGCCCCCGCGCCGCAGGACACGGCCCCGACGCCGCCAGAACAGTCCGCTCCACCCCCGGATGGTGGGCAAGACCATGTACCGGAAACCGCGCGCCTCTCCGATCCCGCCGGGCCCGCGCCGCGCGCCGTGGGCGGCCCTGCCCCCGACCTCTACCTCGCGCATTTCGGGCTGAACGAGCGGCCCTTCGCGCTGCAGCCCGATCCCGATTTCCTGTTCTGGTCGCCGGCGCACCGCCGGGCCTTCTCGATCCTGGAATACGGGCTGATGACGCGGGCGCCGATCACGCTCATCACCGGCGAGATCGGCGCGGGCAAGACCACGCTGCTGCACCAGCTCCTGCGCAACATCGCGCCCGAGGTCCAGCCCGCGCTGATCTCCAACGCCCGGGGCGCGGGTGGCGAGCTGCTGCGCTGGGTGCTGATGGCTCTCGGCCAGCCGGCCGATTCGCAGGCGGGCCATGTCGATCTCTTCGCTGCCTTCCAGCGCCATCTGATCGACCAGTACGCCGCCGGCCGGCGCGTGGTGCTGATCTTCGACGAGGCCCAGACGCTCGACCGCGCGACGTTGGAGGAGCTGCGTCTCTTCACCAATATTAATGCCGGAAAGGACGAGCTCGTGCAGCTGATCCTCGTCGGCCAGCCCGAGCTGCGCGGCACCATCGCCCGGCCCGGCATGGCGCAGTTCGCGCAGCGCGTGGCCGCGAGCTTTCACCTGCCGGCGATGGATGGCGAGACGCTGCGCGCCTATGTCCGCCACCGGCTGGCGGTGGCCGGCGCGGCGGGCGAGCTCTTTGAGCCGGACGCCATCGCGCTGGTGCAGGAAGCCAGCCGGGGCGTGCCGCGGCTGGTGAACCAGCTCTGCGACCTGGCGCTCGTCTATGCCTATGGTGCCAATCAGCAAACGGTGAGTCGCCATACCGTCCGCCATGTGCTTGATGACGGTGTGTTCTTCGGGGCGGCACCGGCAGCCGGGGAGGCTGGTGGCGATGATGCTTGATCTGAAATTCCTGCTGCGGCTCTTTCTGCGCCGCCTGCACTATTTCCTGCTGGTGGCCCTGCCGGTGGCCGCGGCCGGGGTCTGGTTCGCCATGAGCCTGCCGCCCAGCTACAGCGCCCAGGCCCGGCTTTTGGTGGAATCCCCGCAGGTGCCTTCCGATCTCGCCGCCTCCACGATCCGCGCCGAGACCGCCGAACTCATGCAGGTGATCGCGCAGCAGATCCTGAGCCGGGCCAATCTGCTCGATCTTTCGCGCGAGTTCCGCCTGCATCCCGACCAGCCCGCGACGGGCCCCGACGCCATCGTCGCCGACATGCGCCGGCGCATCGAGGTTTCCCTGCCGCGTCGTGGAGATCCCGCCAGTTTCGTCACCATCTCCTTCTCGGCGCCGCAGCCGGGGGTTACCGCCGATGTTGTCAACCGCATCGTCACGCAGTTCCTGCGCGAGAACGTGGCTCTGCGCACTGCTGCCACCACCCAGACCCTGAGCTTCTTCGACGAGGAACTGGCACGGCTGGAAGAGGATCTTACACGCCAGACCGCCCGAATCATCGAGTTCCAGGAAGCCAACAAGGACGCGCTGCCCGACAGCCTCGCCTTTCGCCGCGCCCGCCAGAGCGCGCAACAGGAGCGCCTGCTGCAGTTGGAGCGCGAGATGTCGAGTCTGCGCGACCGGCGCGACCGGCTGGTCGCGCTGTTCGAGCGGACCGGACGGGTCGAGATGGCTGCCGACACCCAAACCCCCGAGCAACGTCAGCTGCAGGATCTTCAGAACGAGCTTGCGAGCGCGCTGGTGGTGTTTTCGCCCGACAACCCCCGTATCCGGGTTCTGCGCAACCGGATCTCGGCGCTGGAAGAGGTGGTCAACGAGCAGCTCGCCAATGGCCTCGGCGCCGAGGAGGACATGTCCATGCTCGATCTGCAGCTCGCCGACATCGATGCGCAGATAGAATTCATCGCGGCCCAACGCACAGCCATCGAGTCCGAGCTTGAAGAGTTGCGCCTCTCGATCGAGGCGACGCCGTCGAACGCGGTCGCGCTCAGCGCGCTGGAGCGCG
>PUOA01000208.1 GCA_003551925.1 Paracoccaceae bacterium | reverse complement strand
GGAACGCGGCTTGGCCGCGCCGCCCCGGGGTTGGGCCCGGCCGCACGCGCCCGCCGGGCGCGCGCGGCGGTTGCGCATCCTGATTGCGCGCGGCGGATGCACGCGGCGGGTGCGCATCCCGCACGCGCGGCGCAAAGCTGCGCCATCACCACCACCGATGACGCCGCACCCCGCATTGCACCATGCCCATGCGGCGTGCCGCATGGGCAGCCCCCGCACGGCGTGCAGGGTGGGTGGGTGGGCGCGGCGTGCGGGGGCTTCTGCCGCAGGTCCGAGGGTCAGTCGCGCCGCTCGATCTGCACCACCCGGTCGAGCGCGCCATGCGCCTCGATCGTCTCGGCCCCGTCGGGCCACAGCACGCGGATCAGCGCCACATCCGCCGCACCCAGCCCGAAATGCAGCGGCACCGCCTGCCCGCCCGCATGCCCGCCACCGACCGCGACCTCCTGCCATTGCAACGCGTCCTCGGTCTGCACCTCGACCCGTGCGCCGACCGCCTGCGTGTTCCCGCCCGGCGCGCGCAACGCCACCCCCAGCCACCGCCCCACATCTTCCGAGACGTTGCGATAAAGCCGCAGCGGCGCGCGTCGGTTCACCACCACCAGATCGAGCCGCCCGTCGCCATCGAGATCCACCAGCGCCGCGCCGCGCCCCCGTGCCGGGTCTCCGACCCCGGCGGCAGCAGCGGCCTCGATGAAGCGGCCATCGGATCGTTGCAGCAACAGACTGTCCGGATCGTGCATCGCCAGATCGGGCATCTGGTCGACATTGCCCTTGGCCACGAACAGATCGGCGCGCCCGTTGTTGAGGACATCGCCCCATTGCGCATGCCAGCCGGTCGAGGGGCGGCCGTCATCGCCCGAATGCGGCCGGTGCGCGGTGTGCCCCATCTCGAACGGCGCCAGCCGGTAGGTGCCGTCCTCCTCGGCAAGCTGAAGCACCTGATCGGCCATCGAGGTCAGATACACATCGTTCAGCCCGTTGCCGGTGATGTCGCGGCTGGCGATGCCCATCCCCCATAGCGACAGCTCGGGCCAGCCATCCTGCGCGCCCAGAAAGCGGCCCTCGGCGATGTCCCACATCTGCTCGAACCCACCGCGCACAAAGTAATGGCGGTCGTTGGACAGCCGCAGCGTCAGCCGGTCGCGGGCATCGCGCGCCGCCAGCGCCGAGAGGGTGCAGAACCCCGGCGCGAGCGGCTCGGAGCGCCAGCCGTCACCCGTCGGGCGCAGCAGCTGGTTGTCGTCGCAGGCAAAGAACGGGCCATCGGGGTCGTCGCGATCGACGTAATTGCCCACCAGCATCGACGGCCGCTCGGCCCCCGGCTCCCACCAGGCGGTGAAGGCGGTGGACCACGCATCGCCCGGATCGATGCCCAACGCGTCGGTCGCATCCTCGAACGCGCAGTCGCCCAGCCCGCGCAGCACCGTGTTCGGACCCACCCGCAGCACGAACAGGTCCAGCACCCCGTCCCCGTCGATATCGAGCGGATAGGCCCCGGTAACGCCCGTCAGATCGGGCAGCGGCGCGGGGTCGAACCGCATGCCGCCCAGGTTGCGCAACAACAGTGCCGGACCCGCGCCGCCCGCGACGAACAGGTCCGGCACCCCGTTGCCGCCGCAGTCGAATGCCGCGACACCGCCGCCGACGAAATGCTCCCAGCCGCCCGAATAGACATGCTCGGGCAAACGGTCGCTGAGATCCTCGAAGCGCGGTGGCCCGACGTCAAGCAGCCCGACGTCAAGCGCCCCGACTTCAAGCGCCCCGACTTCAAGCGCCCCGACTTCAGGCGCCCCGACTTCAGGCGCCCCGCCCCCGGCGGGCGCGGCCGAGAGCGCCAGCGCCAGCGCGGGACCTGCCGGCACACTCCCCCGCCATGCCGACCGTTTCCTCACCGACCATGCCTCCGCCCCGCTTCGCCGCGGATGACGATAGCGGCGCGGGCAGAACGGATCAATCGTCGCCGCCGGCAGGCTCGGCGATCGGCAGCGCAGTGGTGAACTTGATCTCCTCCATCGACAGCAGCGCGGTGACGTTGTAGACGCGCACCCCTGAAATCAGCGCCTGATAGAAGGCGTCATAGGCGCGCGCATTGGCGACGCGGACCTTGAGGATGTAGTCGATCTCGCCCGCCAGCCGGTGCGCCTCGAGCACCTCGGGGCGGGCGCGAACCGCGGTGAGGAAACGCTGCTGCCACTCGGCCTCATGCTCCGAGGTCCGGATCAGCACGAAGAAGCACGCCTCCAGCCCCAGCGCCTCGGCCTCCAGCAACACCGTCTGGCGCACGATCACGCCCGCCTCGCGCATCTTGCGGATCCGGTTCCAGACCGGGGTTTTCGATGAGCCGACCTTGCCGGCGATCTCCTCGAGCGATTGCGCGGCGTCGCGCTGCAACTCCGCCAGGATCCGTCGGTCGAGCGCGTCGAGACGAGCCGGCATGGCAAACTCCGAAGTCAGGGGCCCGGATGGCGTAAGTTTTCCCATAATTCCCGAACGCATGCCGCAGCAAGCGGAAACTTTCCCGCACCCGGGCCGATGCGGGGTGCGACGCCACAGCCGCAGTTGATCTGCATCATGGCAGTTCACGCTCCGGCGATTATCTGAAACAATACCGCGACGGCGCCGCGCCCTGCGCCCGCAGACCGCAACCCAGACGGATCGCTCATGACCGAACACCGCACCATCACACCGGCCACCCCCACCCTGCCCGATGCGCAGACCGTCACGCAGGTGACGCACTGGACCGACAGCCTGTTCTCGTTCCGCTGCACCCGCCCGCGCAGCCTGCGGTTCCGGTCGGGCGAGTTTGTCATGCTGGGGCTGATGGGCGAGAACGGCAAGCCGCTCTTGCGCGCGTATTCCATTGCCTCGCCAGCCTGGGATGACGAGCTGGAATTCTACTCGATAAAGGTGCCCGACGGCCCGCTGACCTCGCGGCTGCAGCATATCCGGCCCGGCGACCAGATCATCCTGCGCCCCAAGCCCGTGGGCACACTGGTGCTGGATGCGCTGCTGCCCGGCGAGCGGCTGTGGTTCTTCGCCACCGGCACCGGCATCGCGCCCTTCGCCAGCCTGATGCGCGACCCCGAAACCTATGAGAAATACGACCAGGTCATCATGATGCACACCTGCCGCGAGGCCGCCGATCTGGAATACGGCCGCAGCCTGGTCGAGAGCCTCCCCTCGGACCCGCTGATCGGCGAATTCGTGGGCGACAAGCTGAAATACTACCCCACCACCACGCAAGAGCCCACCGCACGCATGGGCCGGATCACCGACAACCTGACCTCGGGGCGCGTGTTCGCCGACCTCGGCCTGTCCCCGATCACCCCCGCCGTGGATCGTGGCATGGTCTGCGGCTCGCTGGCGTTCAACACCGACATGAAGGCGGTGCTCGAAGGCTTCGGCCTGCGCGAGGGTGCCAACAGCGACCCCGCAGAATACGTGGTGGAGAAGGCCTTCGTTGGGTGAACCCGGGCGGCCGGCGCCGGCGCCTCGGCCCGGCACCGGCGCCGGCTGCGTCCCTCACCATTCCCCGGCACGAAAAAGCCCCGCGCTGGCGGGGCTGTTTTCCGTGTAAGTCTTTGTTTTATTTGGTGGAGCCAAGGGGAGTCGAACCCCTGACCTCTTGAATGCCATTCAAGCGCTCTCCCAACTGAGCTATGGCCCCACAGG
>PUOA01000068.1 GCA_003551925.1 Paracoccaceae bacterium | reverse complement strand
GCGGCTCAGGCTGCGGGGCGGGCGTGGCCACCGCAGGGGGGGCGCCATCCTGCGGCCAGAACCGCTCGCCATAGATCGCACCCTCAGTGACATAGGCGTCCGACCGAATGACCCGGCGGTTCACCAGATCGGCGCGCAGCGCCTCGGCTTCCTGCGCGGTGTCGAAGGGTCCGGCGGCCAGACCGTACCAGCCCCCGGCCAGGCGAAAGCCGGACACCGACCCGATCAGCCCTTCATAGCGGCGGGCGAATTCTTCGGCCGTGCGAATGGTGGCATGAGCCTCCATCTGTACCCAATACCGTTCCTGCGCCGCCGCCACCGCGGGCATCAGGATACCGAAAACGAAAGCGGCCAAAAGGGCCTTGCCTATCCGATCAATCACGACTGTCCCATCCGTTCTGTTGGCGGCCACGCCGCCCGCTTTTTTGTCCCGCCGACCCTAGCAACAACTTGACGGCGCAGGGCATCAAAAAACGGTTAGGCGAGAAATGACAACCTGAAAAGCCCGAAACACCCCCACAAACCGCCGGTTGCACTGCATTGACCCGGCAAGCCCTGATGCCGTAACAGGTCACGCGCACGGGGCCCGCGCCGCCGCACAGCCCGCATCGGCCGCAACCCCGGCGGCGATGCCCCATTCAGGGACCGATCATGCCCGACAGCACCGCCAGCAACACGGCCCGCGAGACCACCGCCCCGCGCAGCTTTCAGGAGATCATCCTGCGGCTGCAGAACTATTGGGCCGCGCAGGGCTGCGCCGTCTTGCAGCCCTATGACATGGAGGTCGGCGCGGGCACCTTTCACCCCGCGACCACGCTGCGCGCGCTGGGTCCGCGGCCCTGGGCGGCCGCCTATGTGCAGCCCTCGCGCCGGCCCACGGACGGGCGCTATGGCGACAACCCCAACAGATTACAGCATTATTACCAGTTTCAGGTGCTCATCAAACCCTCGCCTCCCGACCTGCAGGAGCTTTATCTGGGCAGCCTGGCGGCGATCGGGATCGACGCGCGGATGCACGATATCCGCTTTGTCGAGGATGATTGGGAATCCCCCACGCTGGGCGCCTGGGGCCTGGGCTGGGAGGTGTGGTGCGACGGCATGGAGGTGTCGCAATTCACCTATTTCCAGCAGGTCGGCGGGCATGACTGCGCCCCCGTCTCGGGCGAGCTGACCTATGGGCTGGAGCGGCTGGCGATGTATGTCCTGGGCATCGACCACGTCATGGACATGCCCTTCAACGCCCCCGATTCGCCGCAGCCGCTGACCTACGGCGACGTGTTCCGCCAGACCGAGGCCGAATATTCGCGCTGGAATTTCGACCAGGCCGACACCGAGATGCTGCTCCGGCACTTCGAGGACGCCGAGGCCGAGTGCCACCGCATCCTGACCGCCGAGGAGCACGACAAGACCGGCCGGCGCATCGTCATGGCGCACCCCGCCTATGACCAGTGCATCAAGGCCAGCCACCTGTTCAACCTGCTCGATGCGCGCGGCGTGATCTCGGTCACCGAGCGGCAGGCCTATATCGGGCGGGTGCGCGCGCTGGCGAAGCGCTGCGCGGATGCGTTCGTGACCACGGATGCGGGCGGCGCGGCGGCGTGATGGCCCGGTTTCTGGTGATCCTGCTGCTGGGGGGCGCGGCGCTGGCGGGCGCGGGGGCGTGGTACGCCACCGTTCACGCCTTCTACGACCGGCTGCCGCCGCAGGATAGTGTCGCGCTGACCCCCATCGGCGCGGCCGCCGCCATCGACGTGCCGGTGCGCGATTTCGAGGGGATCGATTCGGACAGCGCGCCGATCCGCTATCGCGCCTGCTTCGTGATGGACGTCGACCCCGCCGCCTTCACGCCCTACCCCGAGGCCGCGCCGCTGAACGCGCCGGGCTGGTTCGACTGCTTCGATGCCTCGGCCATCGGCGCGGCGCTGGAGGACGGCACGGCGCAGGCGATCCTCGGCCAGGGGCACATCGTCTACGGGATCGACCGTGTGGTGGCGGTCTTCCCCGATGGCCGGGCCTTCGCCTGGCACCAGATCAACCGCTGCGGCGAGGAGCATTTCGACGGCAACCCGGTCCCCCCCGGCTGCCCGCCCCCGCCCGAGCGTTAACGAATAGGACCCGCGCGCCATGCCCGAGCTTCTGATCGAGCTGTTCTCCGAGGAAATCCCCGCCCGGATGCAGGCCCGCGCGGCGCAGGACCTGCGCCGGCTGGTCACCGACGGGCTGGTCGAGGCCGGGCTGACCTACGCCCATGCCGGCGCCTTCGCCACGCCGCGGCGTCTGGCGCTGGTGGTCGAGGGGCTGAGCGCCCAAAGCCCCACGCGTCGCGAGGAGCGCCGCGGCCCCCGCGCCGACGCCCCCGCCAAGGCGATCGAGGGCTTCCTGCGCGCCACCGGCCTGACCCGCGACCAGCTTGAGGAACGCGCCGACAAGAAGGGCGCCGTGCTGTTTGCCACCATCGAGACCCCCGGCCGACCGGCTGCCGACATCGTGGCCGAGGTGCTGGAGCACGTCATCCGCACCTTCCCCTGGCCCAAATCCATGCGCTGGGGCGCGGGCGCGCTGCGCTGGGTGCGCCCGTTGCAGTCGATCCTGTGTCTGCTGTCCGACGAGGCCGGCGCGCAGGTGGTCCCGCTGTCGGCGGGCGGGATCGCGGCGGGCGACACCACCCGCGGCCACCGCTTCATGGCGCCCGACCCGTTCCCGGTGACCGGGTTCGAGGATTACGAAGGCAAGCTGCGCCGCGCGCATGTGGTGCTTGATGCGGACGAACGCGCCCAGCACATCCGCGCCGAGGCGCAGGCGCAGGCCTTCGCGCTGGGGCTGGAGCTGGTCGAGGATGCGGGCCTGCTGGCCGAGGTGGCGGGGCTGGTGGAATGGCCCGTGGTCCTGGTGGGCGAGATCGGCGCGCAGTTTCTGGACCTGCCGCCCGAGGTGCTGCAGACCTCGATGAAGGAGCACCAGAAGTTCTTTTCGCTGCGCAATCCGGGGACCGGGCAGATCACGCATTTCGTGACCGTGGCGAACATCGACACCGCCGATGGCGGCGCGACGATCCTGCACGGCAACCGCAAGGTGCTGGCCGCGCGGCTGGGGGATGCGCAGTTCTTCTGGCAGAACGACCTGCGCGCGGTGCGCGAAGGCGGGCTTGAGGGCATGGCCGCGGGACTGGAGGCGGTGACCTTCCACAACAAGCTTGGCAGCCAGGCCGACCGCGTGGCGCGGATCGCCGCGCTTGCGCGCGAGATCGCGCCGCTGGTCGGCGCGGATGCGGACGCCGCCGAGACCGCCGCGCGCATCGCCAAGGCCGATCTGCGCTCGGACATGGTGGGCGAGTTTCCCGAGCTGCAGGGCGTGATGGGCGTCTACTACGCCCGCGAGGCCGGCCTGCCCGACGACATCGCCCGCGCCTGCCGCGAACACTACCAGCCGCTGGGGCCCGGGGATGCCGTCCCCTCGGCCCCCGTCTCGGTCGCCGTGGCGCTGGCCGACAAGATCGACACCCTGTGCGGGTTCTGGGCGATCGACGAGAAGCCCACCGGCTCGAAGGACCCCTACGCGCTGCGCCGCGCCGCGCTGGGGGTGATAAGGTTGGTGCTGGGGAATGGGGACAGCATAAAGCTAGAAGATGTGCTTTTCTCAAGTGATAATTCCATTGTGCTACAGCTTGAAGAAAATGCAACG
>PUOA01000229.1 GCA_003551925.1 Paracoccaceae bacterium | reverse complement strand
GCCGCGGCGCGGGCGCCTATATCTGCGGCGAAGAATCCGCGATGATCGAATCGATCGAGGGCAAGCGCGGCCTGCCCCGCCACCGCCCGCCTTATGTCGCGCAGGTGGGGCTGTTTGGCCGCCCGACGCTGGTGCACAATGTCGAAACCCTGCATTGGGTGGCGCGGGTGTGCCGTGAAGGACCCCAGATCCTGTCAGATATCGAACATAACGGCCGCACCGGGCTGCGCAGCTACTCGGTCTCGGGGCGCGTGGCGCGACCGGGGGTGTATCTGCTGCCTGCCGGGTCCACCATCCGCGACGTGATCGCTGCGGCGGGGGGCATGGCCGAGGGGCACGCGTTGAAGGCGTATCAGCCCGGGGGGCCGTCCTCGGGGCTGCTGCCGGCAACGCTCGATGATGTGCCGCTCGATTTCGATACGTTGCAGCCCGCTGGCAGCTTCATCGGTTCGGCCGCCGTGGTGGTGCTGTCGGAGCGGGACTCGGCGCGCGCGGCGGCGCTGAACATGCTGCGGTTCTTCGAGGATGAAAGCTGCGGGCAATGCACCCCGTGCCGTGCAGGGTGCGAGAAGGCGGTGAAGCTGATGCAGGCCGACCGCTGGGACCGTCCGCTGCTGGAGGAGCTGTGCAGCGTGATGGCCGACGCCTCGATCTGCGGGCTGGGACAGGCGGCGCCCAACCCGATCCGGCTGACCATGAAGCACTTCCCGGACGAGGTCTGATGCCTGCCCGCGCGCATCCCCGGTCCGGCACGGCGCCGGGCCGCACGCCCACCCACCCACCCGCGCGCGCCCCGGCGCCGTGCCGGACCGGGTCCTTGCCGGAGCACCCGCGATGAGCGACATGATCACCTTCATCCTGGACGGCGCGCAGGTCACCGCCGCCCCCGGCCAGACCATCTGGGAGGTGGCCAACGGCCGCGGGCTGGTGATCCCGCATCTGTGCCACAAACCCGCGCCGGGCTACCGTCCCGACGGCAATTGCCGCGCCTGCATGGTCGAGATCGAGGGCGAGCGCACGCTGGCCGCAAGCTGCATCCGCGAACCGGCCGAGGGGATGGTGGTGCACTCGGCCTCGGCCCGCGCGACGGCGGCGCAAAAAATGGTGGTCGAGCTGCTGCTGGCCGACCAGCCCGCGCGCGAGGGTGCGCATGACCGGTCATCGCATCTGTGGGAGGTCGCCGCGGCCAGCGGCGTCACCGACAGCCGCTTCCCCGCGCTTGCCCCCGACCGCGTGCCGCTGCTGGACGACAGCCATGTGGCGATGCGCGTCAATCTTGACGCCTGTATCCAGTGCGGGCTGTGCGTGCGCGCCTGCCGCGAGGTGCAGGTCAACGACGTGATCGGCATGGCCGGGCGCGGGCATGACACCTGGCCGGTGTTCGACTTCGCCGACCCGATGGGTGACAGCACCTGCGTGGCCTGTGGCGAATGCGTGCAGGCCTGCCCCACCGGCGCGCTGATGGAAGCGAGCGTTCTGGACGACGCCCAGCACGGGGACAGCCGCGACCACGACAGCGAAACACAGTCGGTCTGCCCGTTCTGCGGCGTGGGCTGCCAGGTCAGCCTGAAAGTGAAGGACGGCAAGATCCGCTCGGTCGACGGCATCAACGGGCCGGCAAACGAGGGGCGGCTGTGCGTCAAGGGCCGCTTCGGCTTCGACTACATCCACCACCCGCACCGGCTGACCCGCCCGCTGATCCGGCGCGCCGATGCCCCGCCCAAGGGGCTGAACGTGGACCCCGAGAACTGGCAGGCGCATTTCCGCGAGGCCAGCTGGGACGAGGCGCTCACCGCCGCTGCGGGCGGGCTCGCGCGGCTGCGCGATGCGCATGGCGGCGCGTCGGTGGCGGGGTTCGGCTCGGCCAAGTGCAGCAACGAGGAAGCGTATCTCTTCCAGCGCCTGATCCGCGAGGGCTTCGGGCACAACAACGTCGATCACTGCACGCGACTGTGCCATGCGTCCTCGGTCGCCGCGCTGATGGAAAACGTGGGCTCGGGCGCGGTGACCGCCACCTTCAACGAGATCGAGCACGCCGACGTTGCCATCGTCATCGGCGCCAACCCGGTGGAAAACCACCCCGTCGCTGCGACCTTCTTCAAGCAGTTCGCCAAACGCGGCGGCAAGCTGATCGTCATGGACCCGCGCGGCCAGTCGCTGGCGCGGCATGCCACGCACATGCTGCAGTTCAAGCCCGGCGCGGATGTGTCGATGCTGAACGCGATCATGCACGTGATCGTGGCCGAGGGGCTGTTTGACGCGCAATACATCCAGGCGATGACCGAAAACTGGGACGAGTTGCGCGCGCGGCTCGCCGATTTCACCCCCGAAAAGATGGCCCCGATCTGCGGCATCGATGCCGAGACGCTGCGCGCGGTGGCGCGCGATTTCGCCACCGCGCGGGCGGGGATGATCTTCTGGGGCATGGGCATCAGCCAGCACATCCACGGCACCGACAACTCGCGCTGCCTGATCAGCCTGGCGCTGATGTGCGGCCATGTCGGCCGTCCGGGCACCGGGCTGCACCCGCTGCGCGGGCAGAACAACGTGCAGGGCGCCTCGGATGCGGGGCTGATCCCGATGTTCCTGCCCGATTACCAGCCCGTGGGCGATGCGGGCATCCGCCGCCACTTCGCCGATCTCTGGGGGGCGGAGGTCGCCGCCGAAAAGGGCCTGACCGTGACCGAGATCCTCGACGCCGTGCATCATGGCCAGATCCGCGGGATGTATATCCTGGGCGAGAACCCGGCGATGTCCGACCCCGACGTGACGCATGCCCGCGCTGCGCTTGCCGCGCTGGATCATCTGGTTGTGCAGGACATCTTCCTGACCGAGACCGCCAATTTCGCCGACGTCATCCTGCCCGCGGCCGCGTTCTACGAGAAAACCGGCACCGTCACCAACACAAACCGGCAGGTCCAGCTCGGCCGCCCCGCCGTGCCGCCGCCGGGCGAGGCGCGCGAGGACTGGGCGATCACCGTCGCGCTCGCGCAGCGGCTGGGGCTGGCGTGGGACTACGCCCACCCCTCCGAGGTCTTCGCCGAGATGAAGCGCTCCATGCGCTCGCTCGACAACATCACCTGGCAGCGGCTGGAGCGCGAGGGCGCGGTGACCTACCCCTCGCTCGCCCCCGACGATCCCGGCCAGCCCATCGTCTTCGCCGATGCCTTCCCGCGCGCGGGCGGCCGCGCGCGCTTCACCCCCGCCGACATCATCCCCCCCGATGAAGTCCCCGACGCCGACTACCCGATGGTGCTGACCACGGGTCGGCAACTCGAACACTGGCACACCGGGTCGATGACGCGGCGCTCCAGGGTGCTGGACGCGGTCGAGCCCGAAGCCAACTGCTCGCTCCATCCGCGCACGCTGCGCGCGATGGGGGTGGAACCCGGCGGGATGGTGCGCCTGGTCACCCGGCGCGGCAGCATCACGCTCATGGCGCGCGCCGACCGCGCGGTGTCGGAGAACATGGTCTTCGTTCCCTTCGCCTTCGTCGAGGCGGCGGCGAACGTGCTCACCAACCCCGCGCTCGACCCCTACGGCAAGATCCCCGAGTTCAAGTTCGCCGCCGTCCGCGTGGAGCCCGCCAACAGCGAGGTCGCAGCGGAGTAATCCGACCCGCGCCCCCGACCCGCGCCGCCCGAACCGTGCGGGGCGGGTGGGTGGGCGCACGGTTCGGGGGGTG
>PUOA01000082.1 GCA_003551925.1 Paracoccaceae bacterium | reverse complement strand
TACTTCATCCCCAAGCAGGCCGAGCGCCCGGTCTACAGCTACAAGCTGTCGATCGTGCACTTCTGGGCGCTGATCTTCCTGTACATCTGGGCAGGACCGCACCATCTGCATTACACGGCGCTGCCTGACTGGGCGCAGACCCTGGGCATGACCTTCTCGATCATGCTGTGGATGCCGAGCTGGGGTGGCATGATCAACGGTCTGATGACCCTGTCGGGGGCGTGGGACAAGCTGCGCACCGACCCGGTGATCCGGATGATGGTGGTCGCCGTCGGCTTCTACGGCATGGCGACCTTCGAAGGGCCGATGATGTCGATCAAGACGGTCAACGCGCTGTCGCACTACACGGACTGGACGATCGGGCACGTGCATTCGGCCGCGCTGGGCTGGAACGGCATGATCACCTTCGGGGCGCTTTACTATCTGGTGCCCAAGCTCTGGCAACGCGAGGGGCTGTATTCGCTGCGGCTGGTCAGCTGGCACTTCTGGCTCGCCACCATCGGGATCGTGCTCTACGCCGCGTCGATGTGGGTGACCGGCATCATGGAGGGTCTGATGTGGCGCGAGGTCGACGCGCAGGGCTTCCTGGTCAACTCCTTCGCCGACACCGTGGCCGCGAAGTATCCGATGTATGTGGTGCGCACGCTGGGCGGTCTGCTCTATCTGATCGGCGCCGTGATCATGTGCTACAACCTGTGGAAGACCGTCACCAGCACGGCCGAGCGCAAGCCCGCGACCGCCGCCGCTGCCGTGGCCGCCGAATAAGGAGGGCGTGATGAGCATTTTCCGTCATCACAAGAAGATCGAAACGCACGCCACCCTGCTGCTGGTTCTCAGCTTTCTGGTGGTCACGATCGGCGGGATCGTGCAGATCGTCCCGCTGTTCTACCTCGAGAACACGATCGAGGAGGTCGAGGGCGTGCGCCCCTACTCGCCGCTGGAAATCGCCGGGCGCGAAATCTACCGCCGTGAGGGGTGCTATGTCTGCCACAGCCAGATGATCCGCCCCATGCGCGACGAGGTCGAGCGCTACGGCCATTACTCGCTGGCCGCCGAGTCGATGTATGACCATCCGTTCCAGTGGGGCTCCAAGCGCACCGGGCCGGACCTGGCGCGCGTGGGCGGGCGTTACAGCGACGACTGGCACGTGCAGCACATGATCGCGCCGTCCTCGGTGGTGCCGGAATCGATCATGCCCAGCTACGCGTTCATGATGAACCGGGTGCTGACCCGCGCCGATGCCGAGAACGTGCGCGACTACATGCGCGTCTATCGCCTGCTGGGACACCCCTATGACGACGAGATGATGGAGAACGCCATCGACGACTTCTTCGCGCAGGCCGATGCCGAGGGCGATCCGGGCGTGGTGGACCGCTACCCCGGCGCGCAGCAGCGCAACTTCGACGGCCAGCCCGAAGTGACCGAGATGGACGCGATCATCGCCTACATGCAGATGCTGGGCACGCTGGTGGACTTCGACACCTTCGTCCCCGATCCCAGCCGCTGAAGGAGGGTTCATGGAAACCTACGACACGCTGCGTTACTTCGCGAGCCTTGCCTCGCTGGTGGCGATGTTCGTGCTGTTCATCCTGGTGGTGCTGTTCCTGTTCCGCCCCGGCGCCGGGAAGCTGCATGACGAGACCAAGAACATGATCTTCCGCAACGACGACAAGCCGTCGCCGCCCGAAGATGATCGGCGCGAGCAGCGCCAAGAAGAGAAAGAGGCACGCTGATGGCCGAGAAACCCAAGAACACGCCTGGCGGCAAGAAGGACGACGACGTCCCCACCACCGGCCACAGCTGGGACGGGATCGAGGAATACGACAACCCGATGCCGCGCTGGTGGGTCTGGATCTTCCTGATCACCGTGGTCTGGTCGCTGGGCTACTGGGTTGCCTATCCCGCGTGGCCGGGCATCCAGAGCGCGACATCGGGGCTGCTGGGCTATTCCTCGCGCGCCAACGTCGCCACCGAGCTCGAGGAGTTCGAGGCCCGCAACGAGCAGTGGTTCGCGCAACTGGTCGAAGCCGACCTCGACGCGATCCGCGAGGACCCCGAGCTGCACCGCTTCGCGGTCAATGCCGGCGCATCGGTGTTTGCGGCGCAATGCTCGCAGTGCCACGGTGCGGGCGGCGCGGGGGTGCAGGCGCAGGGCTATCCCAACCTGCTCAACGACGCCTGGCTCTGGGGCGGCACCATGGAGGCCATCACCACGACCGTCACCTGGGGCATCCGCAACGAGGACTACCCCGACGCGCGCTGGTCGCAGATGCCCGCCTTCGGCGTCGACGGGTTGCTGGACGACGACGAGATCGACGCGATCACGCAGTATGTCCTGGCCATGTCGGGGCAGGAGCACGACGAGGCGCTGCTCGAACTCGGCGCCGAGGAGTATGAATGGAACTGCGCCTCGTGCCACGGCGATGACGGCGGCGGCAACTACGACCTCGGCGCGCCGGCGCTGAACAACCAGGTGTGGTTCTACGGCGGCAGCGAAGAGGATATCCGCCACAGCATCTACTACAGCCGTTTCGGGGTGATGCCCGGTTTCGAGACCCGCCTGCGCGAGGCCGAAATCCGCGCCGTCGCGGCCTATGTCCACCAGCTCGGCGGCGGGCAGTAAGCCTCCGCCGCTGCGTCGATCATTCCGCCCGCCCCTGCAACGGCCGGGGCGGGCGTGCTCGTTCCATCAGCCCGGGCCGGCGCGCTGCGGCAGGCCGTCGCAGACCGGCGGCGCTTGACCTGCATCAATGACGGCCTTCGTCCGGCGCGCGACACCGGCGCTGCACGTGAGATCTGGATGGGTGCGGGCTTCGGTCGCACCCAAACCTGTGCGACAGATGTCTATTTTTGACTCACGTCAACGTCCCGCCGCCGGCAGTATGCGAGGCGCAGGGCAGAGCCAGTCAGACGGGAGCCACCCACAGTGAGTGTTCAGGACAACGAACCGGGCCTTTACGCCGCGCGCGAGCCGATCTTCCCGCGCCGCGTGAAGGGCAGCTTCAGGACCATGAAGTGGTGGCTTCTGGGGCTGATGCTGGCGATCTACTACGTCACGCCGTGGATCCGCTGGGACCGCGGCCCGGCGCTGCCCGATCAGGCGGTGCTGCTGGACCTTGCGAACCGCCGCTTCTTCTTCTTCATGATCGAGATCTGGCCGCACGAGTTCTATTTCGTCGCCGGTCTGCTGATCATGGCCGGGATCGGGCTGTTCCTGTTCACCTCGGCGCTGGGGCGGGTGTGGTGCGGCTATGCCTGCCCGCAGACCGTGTGGACCGACCTGTTCATCCAGGTCGAACGCTGGATCGAAGGCGACCGCAACGCGCGCCTGCGCCTGCATCGCAAGAAATGGGACGCGGAAAAGGTCCGCAAATACGGGTTGAAATGGACCGTGTGGTTTCTGATCGGCATGGCCACCGGCGGGGCGTGGGTGTTCTATTTCGCCGACGCGCCGACGCTGTTCGTCAACCTGTTCACCGGGCAGGCGCCGGCGGTGGCCTATATCACCGTGCTGATCCTGACCATGACCACCTTCCTGTTCGGCGGCTTCTTCCGCGAGCAGATCTGCATCTACGCCTGCCCCTGGCCGCGTATTCAGGCCGCGATGATGGATGAGGACACGCTGACCATCGGCTACCGCGACTGGCGCGGCGAGCCCCGCGGCAAGCTGAAGCAGGGCAAGCTGGACCCCGACCAGGGCGATTGCATCGACTGCATGGCCTGTGTCAACGTCTGCCCCATGGGGATCGATATCCGCGACGGCCAGCAGATGGCCTGCATCACTTGCGGGCTGTGCATCGACGCCTGCGACGAGGTGATGGACCGCATCGGCAAGCCGCGCGGGCTGATCGGCTATCTGGCGTTGTCCGACGAGGTCGAGGAACGCGCCGGCAAGCCGCCCAAATCGGTCTGGAGCCATGTGTTCCGCCCGCGCACCATGCTCTACACCGTGCTGTGGGCCGGCATCGGGATCGCGCTGATCGCGGCGCTGTTCCTGCGCAGCGACATCGACATGAGCGTCTCGCCCATCCGCAACCCCACGCATGTGGTGCTGTCCGACGGTGACGTCCGCAACGCCTATGATGTGCGGCTGCGCAACATGCACGGCGAACCGCGCGAGTTCGTGCTGTCGCACACCGGCCTTGACGGGGTCGAGATGACGCTGCAGGGGCGGGACGGGCTGCGGATCACCGTGGATGCCGACGCGCAGCTGACCCAGCGGGGCTATCTGACCGCCGCACCCGACAGTGCGGCCGCGCGCGCCAGCCAGAGCGAGGTGCGGCTGTGGGCCTCGGTTGACGGCGAAACCGACCGGATCCACTCTGACACCGTCTTCAACGGGAGAGCACAATGACCGATCAAGGCCAGCGCGGCGGCAAGCCGCTTACCGGGCGCACGATCCTGTTGATCGGGGTCGGCGTCTTTGCGGTGGTGCTGACCGCCAACCTGACGCTCGCGGTGCGCGCGGTGCAGACCTTTCCGGGGCTCGAGGTCGACAATTCCTTCGTCGCCAGCCAGAACTTCAACGAGGAACTGGCCGCGCAGCTTGCGCTCGGCTGGGACGTCGCCGCCGCGGTCGAGGACGGCGAGCTGACCATCACCTTCACCGACGCCGACGGCGCGCCGGTCGATGTTGCGGCGATGGACGCGGTCGTGGGCCGCGCAACCACCGTGGCCGATGATTTCACCCCCGATTTCGTCTATTATCGCGGCCGCTTCAGCGCGCCCGTGGAGATCCGGCCGGGCAACTGGAACATCCGGCTTGTCGCGCAGGCGCCCGACGGGACCGAGTTCCGCCAGCGCATGGTGCTGCATGTCGAGGGCTGAGGAGGCGCGGCGGTGACCACCCCGACGGCGCCCGGTGCCTCGGGGTGCGCGGCGTGTTCGGTCGCGCCGGCGGCGGTCGAACACGCCGCCCGCGCGCCCCGGCGCGGGGCACGGCTGCTGCTGTCGGTGCCCGGCGCGCATTGCGCTGGCTGCATCGCCACCATCGAGCGTGATCTGGCCCGCGCGCCGGGGGTGAACTCGGCGCGGCTGAACCTGACGCTCAAGCGGCTTAGCGTCGACGCCGCCCCTGAGGTGGACGCAGCGGCGGTGATCGCGCGGCTCGACCGGCTGGGCTTCGAGGCGCACGAGCTCGACCCCGGCACGCTGTCGATGACCGAGACCGACCGCCAGGGGCGCGACCTGCTGGTGCGTCTTGGCGTCGCGGGCTTCGCGATGATGAACATCATGCTGCTGTCGGTCGCCGTCTGGGCGGGCGCGACCGACGCCACGCGCGATCTGTTCCATCTGATCTCGGCCGCCATCGCCATCCCCGCGGTCGCGTTTTCGGGCCAGCCGTTCTTTCGCAACGCGGTCGCGGCGCTGCGCGCGGGGCGGATGGGGATGGACGTGCCGATCTCGCTCGCCATCGTTCTGACGGTGCTGATCTCGCTGTTCGAGACGTTGCAATCGGGCGCGCACGCGTATTTCGAGGCGGCGGTGATGCTGACCTTCTTCCTGCTCGCCGGGCGCTATCTGGATTTCCGCGCTCGCGCGGTGGCGCGCTCGGCTGCGCAGGAGCTTGCCGCGCTGGAGGTGCCGCGCGCGGTGCGGCTGGGCGCGGACGGGGCCGAGGCGACGGTGTCGGTCGCCGATCTGGCGCCGGGCGATCTGGTGCTGGTCCGTCCCGGCGGGCGCGTGCCGGTGGACGGCGTCGTCACCGCCGGGCGCTCCGAGATCGACCGCTCGCTGCTCACGGGCGAAACCCGCCCCGTGGTCACCGCCCAGGACGCCGAGGTCAGCACCGGCGAGGTCAACCTGACCGGCCCGCTGACCGTGCGAGTGACGGCCGCGGGCAAGGACAGTTCGCTCCACCGCATGGCCGATCTGGTGGCCACCGCCGAATCGGCGCGCACCCGCTACACCACGCTCGCCGACCGCGCCGCGCGCGCCTATGCGCCGACGATTCCGCTGCTGTCGCTCGGGGCCTTCGTGGCGTGGATGTATCTCTCGGGGGGCGATCTGCGGTTGTCGGTCAACATCGCCATCGCGACGCTGATCATCACCTGCCCCTGCGCGCTGGGGCTGGCGGTGCCGGCGGTGGTGACGGCAGCCAGCGGGCGGCTGTTCCGCAAGGGGCTGCTGATCAAGGACGGCACCGCGCTCGAACGGCTGGCCGAGGTCGATACGGTCGTCTTCGACAAGACCGGCACGCTGACCCTTGGCGCTCCGGTGCCCGACAATCTGGACGCGCACCCGCCCGAGGCGCTGTCGGTCGCGCTCGCACTCGCGGACGGCTCGGCGCACCCGCTGTCGCGCGCGCTGTCGGCTGCGCTGCGCGCCCGCGGCGTCAACCCGGCCGAGGTCACGGAACTGCGCGAGGCCCCCGGCTACGGCGTTCAGGGGATGTGGGGCGATGTGCCGGTCAAACTGGGCCGCGCCGGCTGGGTTGGCACCACCCACGCCGCCACCACCGGCGCCTATCTGTCATTGGGCGCGGCGTCGCACAGCTTCACCTTCACCGATGCGCTGCGCCCCGGCGCCGAGGAGCTGGTCGGCGCCCTGCGCGATCAGGGCAACGCGGTGTGGCTGATCTCGGGCGATGTGGAACCGGCGGTGGCGGCGATGGCCGACCGGCTGGGCATCCCGCACTGGCAGGCAGGCGCGCTGCCGCAGGACAAGGCCGCCAGGATCGCCGCGCTGCAGGCCGAGGGGCACAAGGTGCTGATGGTGGGCGACGGGCTCAACGACACGGTGGCGCTGTCGGCGGCGGATGTGTCGATCTCGCCGGCATCGGCGCTGGACGCGGCGCGCGCGGCGTCGGACATGGTGCTGCTGGGCCGCGACATCGCGCCCGTGGCCGACGCGGTGCGCATCTCGGCGGTGTCGGTGCGTCGCATCCGCGAGAACTTCTGGCAGTCCGGGCTCTACAACGTGGTTTTCGTTCCCATCGCGCTGCTGGGTTGGTGCACGCCGCTTTGGGCCGCGGTGGCAATGTCGCTGTCTTCGCTGACGGTGACGCTGAACGCAATGCGGCTGAAGTAGCCGCGCGGGGCGCATCAATGGAGGGACCGCATGGAAGTTCTGGTGATCCTGATCCCGGTGTCGCTGTTTTTGGGGGTGCTGGGGCTGATCGGGTTTTTCTGGACGCTGCGGCGCGGGATGTATGACGACCCCGAAGGCGACAGCCGCCGGATCCTCAACGAGGAATTCGACGACGCTCCCAAACCCGTGGACAAGGACGAAACCTGATCCATCCTGGGCTGGCAGAGCTCCGCGCGATGCCCCGATTGCAAGCGAAGGTGCCCGGACCAGGGGCTCTCCCGCCCCCTGCACGCCCGCACGTTCCGTGCGCCCGCGCAGGCGTTGGGGGTGGCAGCCGCGCGCAGCGCGCGCGGCTGCCACCCCCAACGGGAGGCGACGGATCTTCGATCCGGCGCCGACGGGCGGGAGCGCCCCGGTGGCCCGAGGCTCAGTAGCTGTAATCGTCGTAGATACGGCTCAGATCGCCCTGCCAGTCGCGGTGGTAGCGCGCCAGCAATTCGTCAGCGGGGGTCTGGCCGGTCTCGAGGCTTTCGCGCAGGGCGTCGAGGAAATGGGTCTCGTCGGGCAGGAGTCCCCCCGCGCCCGGGCGTGCACGCGCCTTCAGCCCGGCATCGGCGATCGCCACCACTTCGCGGGCGAGCTCGTGCATCCTGACGCCGGCGACTTGCGCCTGCAGCCCGTCGACGCTGGCGGCGACCCGCAGCCCCTCGCGCAGCTCGGCGTCCCAGCCGCGGACCAGGTCCCAGGCTGCGTCCAGCGCGGTCTGGTCATAGGTCAGCCCCACCCAGAGCGCGGGCAGCGCGCACAGCCGCCGCCACGGGCCGCCATCGGCGCCGCGCATCTCGATGAAGCGTTTCAGCCGCGCTTCGGGGAAGATCGTGGTCAGGTGGTCGGCCCAGTCGCTCAGCGTCGGCCGCTCGCCCGGCAGCGCGGGCAGCCGCCCGGCCAGGAAGTCGCGGAACGACTGCCCCAGCGCATCGATATAGCGGCCGTCGCGGTAGACGAAATACATCGGCACATCGAGCGCGTACTCCACCCACGCCTCGAACCCGAAGCCGTCGTCGAACACGAAGGGCAGCATCCCCGTCCGCGCCGGGTCCAGATCGCGCCATATGCGCGCGCGCCAGCTGCGGTGCCCGTTGGGGCGGCCCTCGAAGAATGGCGAGTTCGCGAACAGCGCCGTGGCGACCGGCTGCAGCGCCAGCGCCACGCGCAGTTTCTGCACCATGTCGGCTTCGGACCCGAAATCGAGGTTCACCTGCACCGTGCAGGTCCGGTACATCATCTGCGTGCCATGCGTGCCGACGCGGTCCATGTAGCCCGTCATCAGCGCATAGCGGCCCTTGGGCATCACCGGCATGTCCGAATGCCGCCAGATCGGTGCCGCGCCCAGCCCGATGAAGCCCGCGCCGATGGTGTCGGCGACTTCCTTCACTTCGCGCAGGTGCTGGTTCACCTCGTCGCAGGTCTGGTGGATGGACTCCAGCGGCGCGCCCGACAGCTCGAACTGCCCGCCGGGCTCCAGGCTGACATTGGCGCCGTCCTTCTCCAGCCCGATGATGTGATCGCCCTCGAACACCGGCGACCAGCCGAACCGGTCACGCATTCCTTCCAGCATCGCCCGGATCGAGCGCGGCCCGTCATAGGGCAGCGGCGCCAGCGTGTCGCGGCAGTAGCCGAACTTTTCGTGCTCGGTGCCGATGCGCCACGCGTCACGGGGCTTGCAGCCGGCTTCCAGATAGGCGGCAAGTTCGGCGACCGACTCGATGGGCGCGCCGCCGCCGGATTGGGGAATGGACATGCGCAGGGCTCCGGTTTTCTGGGGCGCAACAAGGCGCGCGTCTCCCTTGGAACGCGCGTGCGCTCAAGTCAAGACGCGGCGGTCGCGCTGCAGATCGGGGCGGCGCCAGACCATCTGCGACGGCGGCGGCGGGCGGGTTTCGCGCGCGCGCAGCAGCGCTTGCATGTTGATCCCGTCGAGGCTGGCGAAGGCGTCGAACAGCGCGTCGGCCCCCTCGGCGCCCACGGGGATCGACACCGGCGCGTCGCCCTCCTGCACCAGCAGCCAGGCGCGGCCGTGATCCACCAGGTGCAGCTCGGTCAGGTCGCGCAGCGCCACGAAGCCGCCCGTGTCGGGGCCGAAATAGCCGATCTGCCCTTCGACGATCCGCACCAGCCCCGGCCCGGTGGGCGCGGCACCGAAGCGCACGCGGTGCCAGCCCAGCCAGCCCATCGCCGCGCCCGCCAGCACCACCGCCCCCGCAAGCCCCTGAAAGAACCCGCTGCCCGCAGTGACCAGCCACAGCGTGCCCAGCGCCGCGACGGCGGCGCCCGCCAGCGCCTCGCGCCAGCGCCAGAGCGCGGCGCGCAGTTCGGGGCGGATCATTTCCAGTCCCCCAGATGCGCCTGCCACAGTGTCAGCGCGGCCACGGCGGCGGTGTCGGCGCGCAGGATGCGCGGGCCGAGGCTGATCGGCGTGACGCAGTCCAGTGCGGCAAGCTGCGCGCGCTCGGCCTCGGCGAACCCGCCTTCGGGGCCGATCAGCACAGCCCAGGGGCCACGGGGCAGGGCGCCCAGACCTTCAGTCCCGCCTGCGCGGCCTTCATCCGCCCACAGGATCCGCCGGGTGGGGTCCCATCCAGCCAGCACCCGGTCGAGCCGTTCGAGGCCAGCAACCTCGGGGACCGTGCTGGCGCCGCACTGCTCGGCGGCCTCGACCGCATGGGCCTGCAGCCGGTCGCGGCGGATGCGCTCGGAATTCGTGAACCGCGTCTGGACGGGCAGGATGCGCGTGGCGCCAAGCTCGACCGCCTTTTCCACGATGAAATCGGTTCGTGCCTTCTTGATCGGCGCGAACAGCAGCCACAGATCCGGCCCCGCGCGTTGCGGCGCGGTCTGCGCGGAGCAGGCCAGCGCCCCGCCGCGCTTGTCCCTGCGGGTGATCTCGGCCAGCCAATCGCCATCGCGGCCGTTGAAAAGCGCCACCTGCGTGCCCGTTTCAAGGCGCAGCACGACAAACAGATAATGCGCCTGCGCCGGCTCGAGCGGCACAGCTTGCCCCGCCCCCAGCGGGTGGTCTACATACAGGCGCGCGCGGGGCCGGACGGGTTCGGGCATCATGAGGCGGACCATATGACCGACGACGACCAAAGGCCAGAGGACGGCCCCGCCGAGGCCGGCGGCGGCGTCGCCGATGCGCCGCCGGGAAACTGGGTCGACACGCTCGCGCCGGCCGCCGCGCGGCCCTATCTCCGCCTCTCGCGCATTGACCGGCCGATCGGGACGTGGCTCTTGCTGTTGCCGTGCTGGTGGGGCGCGTTGCTGGGCGCGCTGGCAGCGCCCGAGCGCGCGGGCTGGATGACCGCGTGGATCCTGACCGGCTGCGCCATCGGCGCGGTGCTGATGCGCGGTGCGGGCTGCACCTGGAACGATGTCACCGACCGCGAGATCGACGGCCATGTCGAGCGCACGCGCGCGCGCCCGATCCCGTCGGGGCAGGTGAGCGTGCGCGCGGCGCTGATCTGGCTGGGCGCGCAGTGCTTCGTCGCGCTGCTGATCCTGCTCACCTTCAACATCAACGCGATCCTGCTGGGTGTGGCGTCGCTGGCGCTGGTGGCGATCTACCCCTTCGCCAAGCGCTTCACCTGGTGGCCGCAGATATTCCTGGGCCTGGCGATCAACTGGGGCGCGCTGCTGGCCTGGACCGCGCAGACCGGATCGCTGGGGTTGCCGGCGGTGTTCCTGTACATGGCCGGGATCGCCTGGACGCTCTTCTATGACACGATCTACGCCCATCAGGACAAGGAAGACGACGCGCTGATCGGGGTGAAATCCACCGCGCTGCTGTTCGGGGACAGCACCATGCAGTGGTTGCGCGGGTTTCTGGTGGTTACGGTGCTGCTGATGTCGCTGTCGGTGATCTACGCGCTGGCGCCGCTGGCCGATCCGCTGAAGATGTCGCTGGGCCTCGCGGCCGCCTGGGCGATGGGCTGGCACATGAACTGGCAGCTCGGCAAGCTTGACATCGACAATGCCGAAAGCTGCCTGACCATGTTCCGTTCGAACCGCGATGCCGGGCTGATCGTTGCGCTGTTTCTTGCCGTTACACTTTTCGTTTGATTGCAGCGCCACGTCGCAGGCGCTAGGGAAGCGCCATCTCGCAACGGATCAGGGTGGCCCGGATGGCTCCATCGAAGCACGCACTGGCAACGGCCGGGACGTTGGCGCTTGCGGCGGTTGTGGCGCTGGGCGCGGCGACGGTGTCGGTCGGTATGATCGAGCGGACCACGCAGGCCGAGATCGTCGAGCGTCTGCAGGACGAAGGCCACGGCTGGGCCGAGGTGCGCACCGACGGGCTTCTGGTGTCGCTGAGCGGTGAGAGCCCGTCCGAAGCCGCCCGCTTTCGCGCGCTGACGCTGGCGGGCATGGTTGTGGACGGGGCGCGCGTGCTGGACGAGATGACCGTGCGCCCGGGGCTCGAGATCGCGGCGCCGGAATTCCGGCTGGAGCTGTTGCGCAACGACGATACGGTGTCGGTCATCGGGCTGGTGCCGCTGTCGCGCGGTGCTGATGAGCTGGCCGAGCGGATCGAGGGCCTGAGCGCGGGGATGGCAGTGTCCGAGATGGTCGAAACCGCCGACTATCCGGTGCCGCCGAACTGGGACCGCGCGGTGGCTTTCGCGATCGAGGCCATGCGCGCGCTGCCGATGTCGAAGCTGTCGGTCTCGGCCGACCGGATCGAGGTGTCGGGGCTGGTGCGCGACGACCAGAGCCGGCGCGAGCTGGAAGCGCGGTTGCGCCAGGGCTTTCCGTCGGGGATGGAGCTGGTGCTGGACATCACCGCGCCGCGCCCGGTCATCACCCCCTTCACCCTGCGCGTGGCCGTCGATGACGGCGCGCTTCGCTTCGACGCGTGCTCGGCCGATTCGGAGGCGGCGCGCGATGCGATCCTGGAAGCCGGACAGGCGGCGGGGGCGGCCCGGTCGACAAGCTGCACCGTGGGCATGGGCGCGCCGACGCAGCGTTGGTCCGACGGCGCGGTGGCGGCCATCGCGGCGGTGAGCGAGCTCGGCAGCGGCGCGGTCACCATGTCGGACACCGAGGTCTCGCTGGTGGTTCCGCACGGCGTTTCGCAAAGCCGCTTCGACCGCGTGGCCGGCGCGCTCGAGGCGCGGCTGCCGGAGGTTTTCTCGCTCGAGGCGGTGCTGCTGGCTGCGCCCGACCCCGACGCGGAGGACGCCGAGGCCGCGCGCGAATTCCTGGCGATGCTCGATGCCGACGGGGTGCTGCAACTGCAGGGTCGGCTGACCGATGAGCGCATCCGCGACGCCGTGCAATCCTTTGCCCGCGCGCGCTTCGGGCTGGCCACGGTCGAGATGACCGCCCGCCTGGACCCCGACCTGCCCGAGGGCTGGCCGCTCAAGGCGCTCACCGCGATCGATGCGCTGGCCGAGCTTGACGAGGGCGCGGCGCATGTGCGCCCCGACCGGATCGAGCTGCGCGGGGTGTCCGGCAACGCCGACGCCAGCGACGTGGTGTCGCGCATCATGTCCGACAAGCTGGGGCAGGGCGCCGATTTCCGCGTCAGCGTGGTCTATGACGAAGCCCGCGACCCTGCGTCACAGGTGCCCACGCCGGAACGCTGCGAAGCCTGGATCCGCGAGATCCTGACCGATCAGCAGATCACCTTCGCGCCCGGTTCCACGCGCGTTGCCGGTGCCGCGTCCGAGACGCTCAACGCCATCGCCGAGGTGATGCGCGATTGCGGCCCGCTGGAAATGGAGGTCGGCGGCCACACCGACAGCCAGGGCAGCGCCGACGGCAACCTTGCGCTCAGCCAGAGCCGCGCCGAGGCCGTCATCGATGCGCTGATGGAGCGGCAGGTGCTGATTTCCGGGCTGGTCGCCAGGGGTTACGGCGAGGACCGGCCCATCGCCGACAATTCCACCGCCGCCGGGCGCGAGGCCAACCGCCGCATCGAGTTCCGTCTGTTGAGCCGGATCGCCCAGGCACCCGTCATCCCGGCCGAGCGCGATCCCGAGCTGGAAGCGACGCTCGAAATACGCGTCAGCGACGGCGCGGGCGACATGATGCGCCCCGAACCGCGCCCCGCAGACGATTGAGCCCGGCGTCGCCAGGGGTTGCACTGCCCGCCCCGGCTGGCGCATCTGTCATACCGAGCCTTGCCTGGGAACGCGGACCGCATGAACCGAACCGAATTCATCATCGTCACGGCGCTTGTGCTGTTCGTCGCTTTCGCGCTGGGCTGGTTCGCATGCTGGCTGGTGAACCGCTTCACCGAGGTCAAGGCCGCAGATCTCGACGAGCTCGACCGCATGGCGCAGGCGCTGCACGAGGCCGAATCGATCCGCGATCAGGCAATCGCCTATATCGAGGAGCGCGAGGCCGAACTCACGGGTCAGCTAAGCCAGACCGACGCCGAGTTGCGCGCCGCGATGGACGGGCTGCGCGAGGCGCGCGCCGAGGCCGCCGATCTGCGCGACTATATCGAACGCATGCAGGCCGAAAGCTGAGCCCGCGTCATCGGCGCGCGGTTTCGTCGCTCCAGCGTGCCAGCGCGGTTTCGTCCTCGGACCGTGCTTCGACCCAATGCGCGCCGGCGGTGGTGATTTCCTTCTTCCAGAACGGCGCGCGGGACTTGAGATAGTCCATCAGGAAATCGGCAGCGGCGAAGGCATCGGCGCGATGCGGTGCGGCAGTGGCCACCATCATGATCCGCTCGCCCGGGGTCAGGCGGCCGTGGCGGTGGATGACCAGCGCGTCGGCAAGCGACCAGCGCGTGCGGGCCTCGGCCACCATCGCTTCGATCGCGGGAGCCGTCATTGCCGGGTAGTGCTCGATCTCCATTGCCTGCAGGCCGCCATCGTCGCGCACGATCCCGCAGAACGTCACCACCGCGCCGACGTGGTGGCGGCCGCTGGCGAAGGCGTCGCATTCGGCGCCGAAGTCGAACGGATCGGCCTGCACGCGCACGCACATGGCTCAGCCTCCGGTCATGGGGGGGAAGAACGCAACCTCTCGTGCGCCCGCGATCGGCGCGTCGAAATCGGTGAGTTGCTGGTCCACGGCGACGCGCAGCGCCGACAGATCCTCGAAGGCCAGCGCATAACGGTCCTCACGCGCGCGCAGCTCGTCGACCAGCGCGGCGACGGTGGCAGCATCGGTGTCGATGCGTTCCTGCGCCACCCCGATGCGCTCGCGCACCCAGGCGAAATAGACCACGTTCAGGGTCATGTGACCTCGTCCTTCAGGAAGGGGAGCGCCTTGCGCAGGTAGTCCCAGCCGGTGATCAGCGTCAGCAGCCCCGCGATCCAGATCAGCACCAGCCCGGCGTGCCAGGCCATGTTGCCCCCGTATTCGGCCACCATCACCACGTTCAGATCCTCGGACCCCATCTCGGTCAGCAGCTCCAGCAGCGCGGTGTCTTCCAGGGCCTTGGCGTTCTCGCGCACATATTCCAGGCCCAGCGCCAGAAACAGCACCGCGATGGCGGTCATCTGTGCCGTGGTCTTCCACTTGGCAAGGGCGGTGACCTTCAGAAGCCCGGCGCGGTCGCCAAGGTATTCGCGCAGGCCGGACACGAAGACCTCGCGGAACAGGATCACGGTCGCGGGCAGGATCAGCCACGGGTCCATGCCCGAATAGCCGGTGATCACCAGCAGCGCGATCACCACCATCGCCTTGTCGGCGATCGGATCGAGCATCGCGCCGATGCGGCTTTCCTGCTTCCACGAGCGCGCGAGGTAGCCGTCCAGGAAATCGGTGATCGCCGCCAGCGCGAACAGCGCCAATGCGAACCAATCGGCCCAGGGCCGGTGGAAATACAGGAACATCACGGCGATGCCCGGCGCGGCCAGCAGGCGCAGAATCGTCAGGATGTTCGGGACCGTCCACCGCATGGGGCGTGTCTAGGACAGAACGGCGACGCGCGAAAGCGGCTTTGGCGCGGTTCGATCACCGCAGGCGGGCAAGCGCGCGGTTCAGGTCGTCATGCAGTTGCACGCGCTCTTCGGGGCTGAGGAAGGCGCCGAGCTCGACCTCGCGCCCGCCGCCGCGCAGGGTCAGGTAGTTCTCGACCGGGCCGCCCTTTTCGGTGAGCTGGAGCTGGACCCAGTGCGGATTGGCTTCCCACGTCAGCGGTCCACCGCGCGGCTGGTGGCGGGTCAGCACCATGCGCTCGCGGCTCAGCGTCAGGACCTCGCGCAGCCGGGCGCGGTCGGTCGCGTTGCGCGACAGCGCGAACCACACCGCGCCCAACGCGACCAGCAGGAACGGCAACAGCCCCCACAGCACCAGCGTGCCCAGCACCGCCAGCAGCGGCAGCGCCAGAAACGCCGCCGTCAGCCCGATGAACCACACGAAGCCCCGCGCGCCCAGCGACTGGTGCGGGCGCAGGTCCAGCCGTGACAGTGCCGGTGTTTCCTGGGTGATCCGGTAGGGCATGGCGGGGTCCCTGTGGCTGGCCCTCGAAGTTTATCGCGCGTGCTCCGTCAGGCAAGGCGCGCGCATGAAAAGGCCCCGCCGGTGGGGCGGGGCCTGATCTGCGATGCGCGCTGGCTCAATGCGCGGGCTGCTTGTCCCAGTCCTCGCGCTTGGGCAGCGTCTCGAAGGTGTGCTCGGGCGGCGGCGAGGGCAGGGTCCACTCCAGCGTGTCGGCGTGCTCGTTCCAGTAGTTCCTTTCCTCGATCCGCTTGCCGTAGCGCAGCGTGTAGTAAACCACGCCGATGAAGAACAGGAACGACGCGAACGAGATGAACGCCCCGATCGAGCTGACATAGTTCCACAGCGCGAAGGCCTCGGGGTAGTCGATGTAGCGCCGGGGCATGCCCTGACGGCCCAGGAAGTGCTGCGGGAAGAAGGTGATGTTCG
>PUOA01000021.1 GCA_003551925.1 Paracoccaceae bacterium | reverse complement strand
GCGGGCTGGATGCGTCGATCATCGCGCGGGTGATCGCCGAGCGGATCACCTTCACCCCCGGCGCGCGGGCGCTGCTGGCGACGATGCGCGCGCATGGGGCGCATGCGGTGCTGGTCTCGGGCGGGTTCACGGCATTCACCACGCATGTTGCCGGAACGCTGGGCTTCGACGAGCACCACGCCAACACGCTTGAGGTCGACGGCGACGCGCTGGCGGGCACCGTGGCCGAGCCGATCCTGGGCCGCGCGGCGAAGCTGGAAGCGCTGGAGCGCATCACCGCGGCGCGCGGCATCACGCCCGCACAGGTGATCGCGGTGGGCGACGGCGCGAACGATCTGGCGATGCTCGAGCGCGCGGGCGCGGGAGTGGCGTTCCGGGCGAAACCGTCGGTCGCGGCGCGGTGTGCGCTGCGGGTCAACCACGGCGATCTGAGCGCGCTTCTGTATCTGCAGGGCTACGCGGCGGACGAGTTCGAAGGCGCGTAGTCAGCGCTCGCCGAAGGGCAGCGCCGCGCCCGCGCGCATCACCGCGCGCACTGCGGGTGTGAAATGCTCGCCATCGCCGGGATGCGCGGCGCCTTCATGCACCACCAGCGGCGGCAGCAGCACAAAGGGGCTGCGCCCACCCTTGCGCGCGCGCAGGATCACGCGGCGCGCGGCGCGGCCCCTGCGCGCCGCCAGCGGCAGCACCGTGACCGAGGCGCGCCCCCCCAGCGCCGCCAGCAGGTCGGGCAGACGCTCGGTCAGGTGGATCACGGTGATGTGTCCACCATCGCGGCAGCGCCGCAGCGCGATGTCGATCCAGCTGGCCAGCGGCGTCGCCTCGCGCTGCGCGCGGTCGCGGCCCGGGTCGCGCGCGGCGGTCGCGGCGGGCGCGAAAAAGGGCGGGTTGGCGATCACATGGTCGAACTGGCGCAGGCGCAGATCGGGGGGGAGAGCCGAGAGGTCAGCCGCGACCACCTCGAACGTGGCGCCGTTTTCAGCGGCGTTGCGGCGTGCGAGGGCGGCGTAATCGGGCTGCAGCTCGACCCCCGTCAGGCACAGGCCGGGCACGCGCGCGGCCAGGCACAGGCTGGCCACCCCCACCCCGCAGCCAAGCTCGAGCACCGCCTGACCGGGCCGCGCGGGCGTGGCGGCGGCCAGAAATACCGGGTCGGTGGCGGCGCGGTAGCCGGTGCGCGGCTGGCGGATCATCACCCGCCCGTCCAGGAACGCGTCCAGGCTGAGCGCGCCCGCATCCGTGTCAGCCTCGGCCATCAGCTCTCGAACGGGATATCGAGTTCGCGCATGATCGCGGCGGCGCGGAAATGGTCACGCTCGCGCACCATCAACCGGCGCGGCAGGATTCCGATCGAGCCCTGCAGCGCGCTGATGTGGACGTCGAGTTCGAACGCCTCTATACCCTCGCCCTCAAGCAACGCCTTCGCGTAGGGGATGATGGTGGGATTCGTGGTGCGCAGAAGTTCCTTCATGCGCGCCACCCTAGCGCGATCCCGCGCGGAATGTCGAGGATTGGCAACAACGGTATGTCCTTGGATCACACAGCAGAGAAACCCCAGGACCGGCTCGCGGCGGCGCTGTCGGAGGATCTGGCGCGCGTCGATGCGCTGATCCGCGAACGCATGGCCTCGCGCCACGCGCCGCGCATCCCCGAGGTCACGGCGCATCTGATCGATGCGGGCGGCAAACGGTTGCGGCCGATCCTGACGCTCGCCTCGGCGCGGCTGTGCGGGTATGCGGGCGACCATCACATCCGGCTGGCGACGACGGTGGAGTTCATCCACACCGCCACGCTGCTGCATGACGACGTGGTCGACGACAGCGCCCAGCGGCGCGGGCGGCCGACGGCGAACCTGTTGTGGGACAACACCTCGTCGGTGCTGGTGGGGGATTACCTGTTCGCGCGGTCGTTCCAGCTGATGGTGGAATGCGAATCGCTGCGCGTGCTGGACATCCTGTCGAACGCCGCCGCCACCATCGCCGAGGGCGAGGTGCTGCAACTGACCACGGTGCGCAACCTCGACACCACCGAGGCCACCTATGAGCAGGTGATCCGCGGCAAGACGGCGGCGCTGTTCTCGGCTGCGACCGAGGTGGGCGCGATCATCGCCGGCGCCCCCGAGGCCCAGGCCCGCGCGCTGCACCGCTATGGCGACGCGCTGGGGATGGCGTTCCAGATCGTCGACGATTTTCTGGATTACGGCGGGGCGGGCGACGGGATCGGCAAGAATCTGGGCGACGACTTCCGCGAAGGCAAACCCACGCTGCCGCTGATCCGCGCGGTGGCCGCCGCCAGCCCTGACGAGCGCGCGTTCTGGGAGCGCGTGATCGAACGCCGCGACCAGCGCCCGGGCGATCTGGAGCACGCCATGACCCTGATGGCGCAGCATGGCGCGCTGGAAAGCGCGCGCGCGACGGCGCTGGAATGGACGGCGACGGCGCGCGGCGCGCTGGACGCGCTGCCCGACACGGCCCTGCGCGCGATGCTCGACGATCTGGCGGGATATGTGACGGCGCGGTTGAGCTGAACGCGGGCCCGGCCGACGGGTGGACCGGGGCGCTCCCGCCCCTTCGTCGCCCGCGCGCATGCGCGCGCAGGCACCGAAGCGTTGGGCCGGGCGGCGCGGCAGAGCCGCGCCGCGGCCGCGCACGGGCCGTCGCGGCGCGCGACGGACGCGCAGCGGCGCCACACCGACAAGGCTGTTGTCTCAGCGCGCAGGCTCGGCGCGCGGGCTCGGCGCATGGGCTCGGCGCGCGGGCTCGGCGCGCGGGCTCGGCGCATGGGCTCGGCGCGCGGGCTCAGCGCGCGGGCTCAGCGCGCGAACTCGGGCGCGGGCTCAGGCCCGCCGAGATCGACCTCGATCCGCAGGAAGCCCCTGGCATCGACTCCGTGGTCGCGCGCGCGGAAATGCGACAGATCCCCGAGATGGTCACGGGCCCCGGGACCGGTGCTGAGCAGCGCCCGCGCGCCGTCGAGCGGCTCGAAACAAAACGGCGCGGCGGCCGAGGGGGCGACGCTGCCCGCCTCCCGGATGAAGCGGCGCAGCACGTCGCGGGCGACCGAGTGGTCGTTATGGACGATGCGCTCGGGCCGCGCCCCCGCAAAGTCCCCCCCCCCCGACGCGCGGAAGCTGTTCGTGCACACGATCACCTGCGCATCATCCTTGAGCGGAGCGCCGCCGAGATCGAGTCGGCGCACACGTGCGCGCCGCGGGTCGATCTCGGGGCCGTCAAGCTGGAACCGCGCCGGCACCGACAGATCGAAGCTGTAGCGCAGGCCGTAGAGGATTTCGAACATGTACGGCGCCGCGGCGGGTTCGATCAGATCGCGCAGGATGCCGTCGGCGGTTTGCTGCGCGAAGATCGACGCGCTGCGTTCGAGCCACTGGCGCAGCTCGGCACCGCTCAGCAGCAGCGCGACCGTCATGTTGGGGTAGAAATACATGTCCGAGACGTGGCGCAACGCCAGTTCGCCCGCAGGGATGTCGACGTAGTTCGACGGCCCGCTGCGCCCTCCGGCCTTGAACGGTGCCACCGCCGAGACGATCGGCAGCGCCGCGTAGGGCGTGCCGCGCAGCGCTTCGGCAATGTGGGCGCGCTGCGCCTCGGCGACAAGCGCGGTGGCCGACGACTGCCCGATCAGCGCGAAGTAGCTGTGCAGCGGCGTGGCGGTGCGGCCGATCGGCTGGCGAATGCGGCGCAGCGTCTGCG
>PUOA01000267.1 GCA_003551925.1 Paracoccaceae bacterium | reverse complement strand
GGCGGCGGCGCTTGCGCTTGCCCCCGCCGTCGCCGCCGTTGCCGTCGGCCTCGGCATCGTCCGTTGCGGGTGCAGCGCGCGCGCTGGCGTCCTCGACCGTGTCCGCCTCGGGGACGGTGTCGTCCTCCTCGGGCAGGGGCATGTCGACCGACACCACCGGCGCGACGGGTACGATCACGCGGGTGGCGGTCTTGAACTTCTCGACCGTGAAATCGGGGCTGACCATCGCCGGGTCGCCCTCCAGCCGCACCGCCATGCCATAGCGCGCTTCGATCCGCGCGATATGCTCGCGCTTCTGGTTGATCAGGAAGTTGACGATCCCGGTGGGCGCGCGCACCAGCACCTCGCGCGAGCGTTTGCGCGTGCCCTCTTCCTCGAGCTGGCGCAGCACGGCGAGCGCGACGCTGTCATCCGAGCGGATCAGCCCGGTTCCGTGGCAATGCGGGCAAGGCTGGGTCGTGGCCTCCAGCATGCCGGGACGCAGGCGCTGACGGCTCATCTCCAGCAGCCCGAAGCCCGAGATCCGGCCCACCTGGATTCGTGCGCGGTCGGATTTCAGCTTGTCCTTCAGCATCTTCTCGACCGCGGTGTTGTTGCGCCGCTCTTCCATGTCGATGAAGTCGATCACGATCAGCCCGGCCAGATCACGCAGCCGCAACTGGCGCGCGATCTCCTCGGCGGCTTCAAGATTGGTCTTGAGCGCGGTCTCCTCGATCGAGCCTTCCTTGGTGGCCTTGCCCGAGTTCACGTCGATGGCAACCAGCGCCTCGGTCACGCCGATGACGATATAGCCGCCCGATTTCAGCTGCACCGTGGGGTTGAACATCCCCGCCAGCGTGGTTTCGACCTGAAAGCGCGCGAACAGCGGCAGCGGGTCGGCGTATTGCTTCACGTTGCGGGCGTGGGACGGCATGATCATCTTCATGAAGTCCTTGGCCACGCGGTAGCCCTCGGCGCCCTCGACCAGCACCTCGTCGATCTCGCGCGAGTAGAGATCGCGGATCGAGCGCTTGATCAGGTCGCCTTCCTCGTAGATGGGCGCGGGGGCGATGGATTTCAGCGTCAGGTCGCGGATCTGCTCCCACAGGCGGAACAGGTATTCGTAATCGCGCTTGATCTCGGCCTTGGTGCGCTTGGCACCGGCGGTGCGGATGATCAGCCCCGCGCCCTTGGGCACCTCGATCGTGGCGGCGATGTCCTTGAGTTTCTTGCGGTCGGTGGCGTTGGTGATCTTGCGGCTTATCCCGCCGCCGCGCGCGGTGTTGGGCATCAGCACGCAGTAGCGCCCCGCCAGGCTGAGATAGGTGGTCAGCGCCGCGCCCTTGTTGCCGCGCTCTTCCTTGACGACCTGCACCAGCATGATCTGGCGGACCTTGATGACCTCCTGGATCTTGTAGCGGCGCTGCCGGGGGCGGCGCGGGGGGCGGACCTCGTCGCTGACATCGTCATCGGCCACCGATTCGATCTGGTCGTCGGTTTCGGATGCGTGGTCGGCGGCAACATAGGGGCGTGCGCCCTCGTCGTCGTTGGTGTCGGTTTCGGGCGCCGCGGTTTCGGGCGTCCGAGCCTCGGCTGCGTTGGTCTCCTCTGCGCCGGTATCGGCGCGACTGTCGCCATCGCCTTCGGGATCGACGATGTCCATCCCCGCGATGTCACGCGTCTCGATCGCGTCGCCGGCAGCGCTGCGTTCGGCTTGTGCCGGCGTGCTGCGCGCCGCACCGCGGCGGTTCGAGGAGCGCCGCACCTTCGGCTTTGCCGACTCGCTTTCCTGCGCATCGGCGAGCGCCTGCTCCTCGGCCAGCAGCGCCTCGCGGTCGGCGGCGGGGATCTGATAGTAGTCCGGATGGATCTCGTTGAAGGCCAGGAACCCGTGGCGGTTGCCGCCGTAATCGACGAAAGCCGCCTGCAGCGACGGCTCGACGCGGGTTATCTTCGCCAGATAGATGTTGCCGGCAAGCTGGCGCCGGCTGGCGGTCTCGAAGTCGAACTCCTCGACCCGGTTTCCATCGACCACAACCACGCGCGTCTCTTCGGCGTGGGTGGCATCGATAAGCATTTTCTGTGCCATATATGTCCACTGCGCCCCGTGCGCGCGCAATCCCCCGGCCCGTGGCCGGGCGGTGCTGCGGTGCGGAAGGAGCGGCTTTTCTGTGCGAGCGGCAGGAGCGGCACGCGCCACCGACGGTCGCGCGCGGACCGGGACCCGTCAGTGGCCCGGCAGCGCGTCATCGGTCGTGCAGCACCTGTCATCGCGGTCTTTCCAAGGCGCCACGCGGGGTGACGCCGGTTCACGAAGCCCGACGAAGCGTCGCGGGCAAGTGGCCTTTACGGCCAATCCACCTGTTTGAGCTTTCGTGCGGTTGCTCCGGGCCGACCAAGCCGGCCATCCCGGACGCGCCGCAGCGCAAAAACAGCGAAATCCTGAGGGCAAGGAGCGGTGCACCCTGCCGACACCTCGTGAACATGGGGCGGATCGGGGCAAAACACAACATTCTTTTTCACGCGTGCAGGTCAGCCCGTCTCGCGCGGGGCGTGTGCTGCCTCGAATCTGCGCGACACATGGGGCGAGCCCGCGAGCCCGAAGCGCCAGCGCCGTTCGATCGCGCGCGAGATGCCGATCCGCCGCCCCGCGAGCACCTTGGGAGGCGCGGTCGGGGGCTGGAAGCCGAAATCCAGCCGGTCGAACCGCGCGCCGTCATCGTCGGGCCCGATGGCCAGCGCCTGCCCCAGCTTGCCGGGCCCGGAACACAGCGCCCGCAGCTGGTCCGGGGCCACCCCGCGCCGCGCCGCCATGGCGTCGATCCCCAGCGCAGGGTCGAGTGCACGCAGCAGCACCGCATGCCCGCGCGCGCAAACCACGTTCAGGCACCAGTGGATTCCGTAGGAGCGGTAGACATAGGCGTGCCCCGGCGGCCCGAACATCGACGCGTTGCGCGCGGTCTCGCCGCGGTGGCTGTGCGAGGCCGGGTCGTCGGGGGTGTAGGCCTCGGTCTCGACCACCACGCCGCCTGCGCCCCGCACCACCAGCCTCGCTCCGATCAGCGCGCGCGCGATCGCGGGCGCCGGACGGTCGAACGCGGAGGCGGGAATCGGGGATCGGCAATGGCCGGGGGCGCGCATAGGGGGCTGTATCCACACAATTTTAAACGATTTACAACTAAGAGACGAGTCGCTTCACACTTTCCAGAAATGCCGCTTTGCACTAGTGTAGACACTGGAGCGGCGGTCAGCGTCTGTCCATGCCTGCCGCGCCGACCACGCCGCCTTGGGGGAAGGGGTGCAGCCGATGACCGATCCGCCGACCCGGGCCTTGACGTTTCTGTATCGCACAGCGCTGCCGGATGCGGCGGGGCAGTTGTTCCCGCGCCTGCTCAACGACCTGTGCGCCAGCGCGCACAGCATCACCTCGGCCGAGCTGCGCGAGGATGAGATCCGCGTCGCGCTCGACGGGCATGCTTTCGCGGTCCGGATGCAGACCCGGTGCGCAGGGTTCGGCGCGGCGCAGCGGCTGTTCCGCCCCGATGCCCCGGTCGCCGGGCTGGCGGCCGCGCGGCTGGGGCTGGCCGTGCTGCGGCACACGGCGCGGGTGCACGTCGCGATGCCGCCGGGCTGCCCCGACGCACCCGCCACCGCGCTGATCCGCAGCCTGTGCGCCCTGCATCGCCCCACGGCGGTCATGTGGACGCCCGGCGGCATCGTCCTGACCGGCGACGAGGCACAGCGCACGCCGCTG
>PUOA01000299.1 GCA_003551925.1 Paracoccaceae bacterium | reverse complement strand
TCACCTCTTGCAGTAGAGGTACGGTCTTACCCTGGGGGACAAACCGCCGCCGTTTATAGGCAATGGTGCGTCCGTCGGTGGTCTTATACTCAGCGGTGTCGATGGGGTAGTAGCGGCTGGTGTGGTCAAACACTGCGTAGTCCTAATAACAGTTAAATAAGAAAGCAATACGGCTGAAGGCTTGAAGTTGGCCATGCATCAGCCATCAGAAAATATTTCTAGCAACAGAGCCTAGACTCGAAAGACTAGCCTTTTTCGCCAATATTTCTTTGAGTTGGTGATGTCCCAAGAATAGCTGTGCACTTCGTTCTCCCCAGGGCAAGTTACTGTAGTTCAGTACCTGCAAACTCAGGGAAACCTTGGCATGAATGGGGTTTAACCTAGTGTCATAGGCTGTTTCTTCGATGCTGAAATCACCAATCCGAATCGGTAAAACTCGCTGCTTACCCCATACCAAGAGAGTCGTTAAAGCTTGCATAGGTATAATTTCTAACGCACCCGCTTTAGCTAGCGTCATATTTTTTACCACGGTTGCACTTGCTGGGTAAATCAAAGTTTCTAGGGCAGCCAGTTGAGGATAAACCCCTAGTGCTACCGCATCAACCGCAGCCTTCTCTAAGCCGTCGGTGGCATCAAATTCAATATCTAGCTTAATTGTCTCAACAGGGGCTCCTTCTAGGCGCATCGCCTCTTCACGAGCAGCATCTTCGCCTCCTGCCATCTGCACCTGTAAGGTACGACTGATGGAGTCAGGATTGTACTGAAACGCAATAACACCAACAATCCTGTTAGTTTCTGGATCTATAGAGATAATAGATCCTTTCAACAACTTAGGCGAACCGGGGAAAGTGGTCACGGGGGCAGTGTCCTTTCCTTAAAATATTCTGTCGCGCACAACACTCTGATGCACCAGCCAAAGACTGAAGACCATAAACATTGCACCGCTGGTATCGTCGAACACAGGGAATACTTACAACCTGATAAGCCAGTTGAGCATTAAGCTCCAAGCCTTATTAGGCGATATGGCCCTAAACTTAACTCCCTTTGCCCAAACAGCGCTGGAATTGTTGAGATATCTTTACCAAATCTGATAATCGTTTATTTCCTGGGCAATTTTTTAGTTAATCAAAGCCCCTAGTCGCCATTCCATCCGGAGCCTATGCCATTTCAGAAAAAATAGTTAACCACCTTGGGAACAAGGCAATATGCAGTTCACCAAGCCGACATGACCCTACATAGTACTGCTTAATAAGCTTGTCCCTTCATTAATTTAAACTAGTTTTAGGTTTCTACAGCTGCGATCGCCTCCTCTGGCGAACTAACACCCTCCATCACTGCCAAAATCCCCGGCAGATAGTTATCGAGGGTTAACACATTGGCGTGAATAAGTTGTTTCACTAAAGTCGGGGTGAGGCGATCAGCTTCGACATCTAGACTGGTCTTGTAGCGAATTTCGCCGTCGCTAAAATCCAGCGCAAATGCCCTTACCTCGAAAAAGTGGATATTCCCGAAGAGTCGACAACAAAGGAGAATGTTCAGATGCCCCATCACCACCACTTCGTCCGCCTCCAAGGTGCTTACCAATATGGCCAATAATTGCCAACCCGCCTGCCGATACGATCAGACGGCCCGATTCAGCACGCGGTGATAGTGCTGAAATTGAGGATCCTCGGCTAACCCCATCACCCATAAGATCTGGCTCACCTCCGTTTACCAGGAACCAATAGCGCTCCCATCACTAGAGCTAGAGCCTGAAGCCACACCCAGTAGGAGAACAGGGGCACAAACGCTATCATCATCTCTATGAATTTCATCGCAGCAAGCTCCTCAGACCCTCATCTGAATTCTGCTTGCTGCTTTCCTTTTTGGATCAAATAGATAAAGTCGGGCTAAGGTTGTAGCACAGGTGTGCGTTGACGCATGTGAGTCAAATATTCCTGTAATGTCTTGCGATGAAAGAGATGTACAGCCGCAATTCCGATGGCAATGCGATGCTCTCTCTGAGTGAAATCTAGCCGTGAAACCCCAAGCGATTGCATCGCCCATTGAAAATTCTGCTGACTGGGATTAAATGATTGCCCAAACCCATTTGGATCGAGAGTATCGTTAATATCTGTGACAACTCCTGATGTAAAACGCGCTTGATTGCGCTGAATGTAGTTTTCTACTCTACCCTGCTCGTATTCCACCATCTGCAAGTCGAATTCAAAAGCTGAGACAGCCCCCGTTGGATGGCTTGGAGAGCGAGGTTCTCGCCAATTTAATAAAAGGTTACGAATAATAGCCATATTGGCACCAAATAAGTCTTCATTCACTTCCCGTAAAATGACCCTAGTCTCTTGCTGAAGAAGCATGGCACCTAAGGGCGAATCGACAGTGCCAATGCCCGGAGATCCAGTGACTAGCGTCGTGGCATGGAAAAATCTCACCCCCCGAGCGGCGGCAGGGGTGTTAGGGTCGTGTTCAATCACATAGCTAATTAAGTCATAGTAATTATGGCGTTGTTCTACGTTTTGATATTCCTGGGGGCGTAGGTTTTGAGTGTTGTAGATACAAGCCTGAATGAAGGTGTTACTACCTGACAGTAAAGCGATCGTACCGCCAACGCTGGCTCTCTGCCAGCCCATGCGATCAGACATATACCAATCCTGAGGATTTCTAGTGTTCCTAATTCGCCACCACAGGGATGGATTGATTTCTCGGCGTTGAATGAAATCCGGTTGAGCCATGGACGATGATAGTTGAGCCTGTTGCTGCACTACATGAGTCAACTCGTGGGCCAGCAGTTTTTGGCCACTGTGGGTCTGGGGTTTGTACTGCCCCTGGCCAAAGTAAACATGATGCCCGTGGGTAAAGGCCTGGGCATTGAGGCCACGGTTCAGTTGGGCGGCCCGATTGTCGCTGTGGACGCGCACACCACCAAAGTCATGGCCAAAGCGCGTCTCCATGAAGTGGCGGGTCGGGCTAGGCAGGGGGTGGCCACCGCCCTGGCCCAGTTGGCTGGTTAAGGTGGGCGAGGCGATCGCCGTGGCCGCACCAGCCGCCTTCATTTGCACCAGCTCGTCATCATCGTCGTCTAGGGTCTCCCGTTGCAGCGGGTTATCGGCTCCCAGGGCCTGACTAATGAATGGAGTCGGGCCTAATGCCTTGGTCTGCACTAAATCTTCATCGTCGTCCAAATCTGACATCGACTCAGACTCAATCGACTGCCGTTGTAGGCCAGGGGCCTTCTGGGGAGCCGGAACAGCCCGATTTGGGGAAACCAGCCCCACAGGCTCGGGCATTCCCATCACCTGGTCAGCACCCCGATCGGCCTCTTGCTCATACTTATCGTTGGCTGGCCCCACCACTAGCTTGGGTTGCACTAGGGGCATGGAGCTTGAGCTGACGGGCACCCCGGCAAAATTTTCCTGAAAGGCAGAGGTGGAAAAATCCGTTGGGGTGGGCGATCGCCCCTCTAGCCCATCCACCTCAAACTCATCGCTGGTCAACGGCGATCGCGTCAGCACCCTAGAATTTACTAGTGTGTCCGACTGGGGGGCGGCTCCCCCCGGAGCTTGTACCCTTGTTGCCACGAGCTTACCCTCGTGTAAGTTACTCAAAACCTAGCTAATCTCTGCGTTGCCCCTACATCCTGGGCATAGATAAACGCACACAGGCAAACACAATTGCCTCAAGTTTATCACCTGCTTTCTGGGGGCTTCACAAACTGACATGATTGGTATTGGCCCTATTTCAGGGGGAAAGCCTGCTCTTGGTTGCGATCGCCCTGGGCCACGGTC
>PUOA01000030.1 GCA_003551925.1 Paracoccaceae bacterium | reverse complement strand
GCGGCGATAGTGGAAATGGATGTCGGCGACGAGCGGCACCGGGCTTTCGCGGCAGATCTCGCGCAGCGCCCGCGTTGCCGCCTGATCGGGGGCCGAAACGCGCACGATGTCGGCCCCGGCCTCGGCGCAGCGTTCGATCTGGGCAAGCGTGGCGCGCGCGTCGCCCGAGTCGGTGTTGGTCATGGTCTGCACCGAAATCGGCGCATCGCCCCCCACCGGCACCCGCCCGACCATGATCTGGCGCGAGGCGCGCCGGTCGATGTTGCGCCAGGGGCGGATCGGGTTGTGGGTCATTCGAGGCACCTGTCGGTCGTGCAAGATCGCTTGCCCACAGATAACCCTTTCGGCGCTGCGCGGCAATCGTTCCGGCTGGCGTTCCGGCTGGCGTTCCGGCTGGCTGGCCGGATGCGGCGGTGCTCAGTCTTCGTTGGCCTCGGCCAGTGCGATGATCCGCTCCAGATCGGCGTCACGGCTCAGATCGGCCACCTCGAAACGCTCGCGCAGCATCTCGGGCGACAGTTCCACGTTGCTGACCACCTGCGCGCCGGGGGCGGCGGGGCCATAGGCCTGACCGTCGACCATGAAATAGACCGACCCCGAATTGCCCGCCCGCAGCGTGGGCGGGGCCTCGGACTGCGGGATCGCGAAGCGCTCGCCGGCGTCGAGGATCTTCTCGAACAGCGTGGTTCCGTCGGCGGCCCGCACGCGCACCCAGCTGGGGCGCACCGCCAGCAGCTCCACGCTGGGCGGTCCGTCGGCGGTGACCTGCACCTGCGTGGGCTGGTCGAGTCCTTCGAGCGCCTCGGCCAGCGCCTGGCTGATGCTGTCCGAGGCGTCGTTGTCGGCGCGCTCCGCACCGGTGCGGGGCGTGATCGAGGCGATCGGGCCATCGCGCGATTCCATCACCGGCAGGTCAAGGCCCTGCGGCCGGTAGACGCGCACGCTGCCCTCGCCCCCGGTGATGCTGCGCTCGGCGGAGGTGCTGCGCTCGCGCGACCCCGGCGAGGCAAGCTCGAACGCCGCGTCGGCGTCCGGGGTGGACGTCACCGAGCCCAGCGGGTCGAGGTCCACCAGCACCGACGGCGACTGGTCCACCGGCGCCAGCTGCACCCGCTGGATTTCCTGCAACAGCGCCCAGGCACCGTAGCCCAGCCCCGCGATCAGCACCAGCAGCACCAGCACCGACCCCAGCGCACCGGGCTCCACACGCCGCCACAGCGGTTCCGGCGGGCTGATCGTCACGCGCGTCAGCAACCCTTCGGGCACGGGCTTGTCGGCGACCTTGACCTCGGTCTTGTCGCGGCCAGGCTTGATCATCACCTGCGCGACGCTGAACCCGGTCTCGCGGCAAAAGGTCTCGTAGGCCCATTCGGGGTCGAGCTTGAGGTATTTTGCATAGGAGCGCACGAAGCCCGCCACGAAGCTGGGCGAGTCGAAGACTGACAGATCGCCATTCTCGATCGCGGCGATGTAGGTCGCGCGGATATGCAGTTCGCGCTGGACATCCAGCAGCGACTTGCCGAGCGTCGCTCGCTCGCCCCGCATGATGTCGCCGAGTTTCAGATCGTAATCGTCAAAGCCGAGCGGACGCGTTTCGGCGTCGCCCTCATCGACTGGCTGTCTTCCGAGCCACTTCATGCACCCGCCCCAAAATCTTGTCCGCCTGCCGGGTGGATTCGGGCCGATCAGCTGTCGCGATTGCGCAGGGTCGCCCGTTCACACCTCTGTTCCATGTGATTGCATTTTACCACATCGCAACGGCGGATAAAGGATTTTGTGCATCACGCCGAAAGTTCGGCACGATTTAGCGCACAGTGCGACCACAGACCATCCATCGCGCGCACCAGCGCGTCGATCATTCCGGGCGTGTGAACGGGCGAGGGCGTGAAGCGCAGCCGCTCGGTGCCGCGCGGCACGGTGGGGAAGTTGATCGGCTGAACATAGATGCCGTGGTCGCCCAGCAGCATGTCCGAGATTGCCTTGCAGTGCACCGGATCGCCCACATGCACCGGCACGATGTGGCTGCCGTGGTCGATGATCGGCAGGCCCAGCCCCTTCAGCCGCATCTTCAGCACGCGCGCGTTTTCCTGCTGCCGGTCGCGCAGGCCCTGGTCGGACTTCAGGTGCCGCACCGACGCGGTCGCCCCGGCCGCCACCGCCGGCGGCAGCGACGTGGTGAAGATGAAGCCCGGCGCGTAGGAGCGGATCGCGTCGCACAGTTTCGCGCTTGCGGCGATGTAGCCGCCCATCACGCCATAGGCCTTGGCGAGCGTGCCGTTGATGATGTCGATCCGGTTCATCAGCCCGTCGCGCTCGCACACGCCGGCGCCGCGGGGGCCATACATGCCGACGGCGTGAACCTCGTCGATATAGGTCAGCGCGTTGAACTCGTCGGCCAGGTCGCAGATCGCCGCGATGGGGCCGAAATCGCCATCCATCGAGTAGATCGATTCGAAGGCGATCAGCTTGGGCGCGGCGGGGTCGTCGGCTTCCAGAAGCTCGCGCAGATGCGCCACGTCGTTGTGCCGGAAGATGCGTTTGGCACCGCCGTTGCGGCGCACGCCCTCGATCATGCTGGCGTGGTTGAGCGCGTCCGAGTAGATGATCAGCCCCGGAAACAGCCGCGGCAGCGTGCTCAGCGTGGCATCATTGGCGATGTAGGCCGAGGTGAAGATCAGCGCGGCTTCCTTGTGGTGCAGGTCCGCCAGCTCGGCCTCCAGCCGCTTGTGGAACACCGTGGTCCCCGAGATGTTGCGCGTCCCGCCCGAGCCCGCGCCCGTGGCGTCGATCGCCTCGTGCATGGCACCCAGCACCGCCGGGTGCTGCCCCATCCCCAGATAGTCGTTGCCGCACCACACGGTGATGTCGTGCTGCGTGCCGTCCGGTCGGGTCCAGACCGCGTTCGGGAAATGCCCCTTGCGCCGCTCGATGTCGATGAAGGTGCGGTAGCGGCCTTCCTCGTGCAGGCGATTCAGGGCGGCATCCACGGCGGCGGCGTAATTCAAGGCTGTCTCCCTCGCGTCGGGCTGGGTGTTCGGGCCTCGATATAGCAGTCGTGGCCAGTTCTGGAAACGTTACAAAGGTCGCACCGGGCGTTCCTTGATCTGGGTCAAGCGCGGCCCTCACTCCAGCGGCGCGACCTCGAGCACCACCACGCAGGCCGCGCCGCCACGGCGCGTGTCGTCGCACATCTCGAGCGCCGCCGCGCGGGCGCTGTCGGGGTCGGGCAGTTGCGCCAGCGCCGAGGCCGAGGGCGCGGGCGCCCCGTTGACCAGAAAGCCCTCACGCGGGGCAACGGCGATCGCGCCATGTCCGGCATCATCGCCCATGAACAGCGCCAGCGCGTCGCGCTGCCGGCCCACGGCGCGCAGCGTCTCGAGCTCGATCTCGTCAAGGAAATCGTGCGCGTAGACAGTGACCTGGTTGCCGTCGATGCGGAACACCTCGGCGCTGAGCGTGGCCTGCGCGTCTGCCTGCGTTGCGGCGATCGCCAGAGCCAGCGCGCCGAGTGCGGATGCTCCGTGAAACCGCGGGATATTCATCTACTCTCCCCCACCTGACCCTGTTGCGCCGTCCTGCTGGACAGCAGCACCGCGCCTGATACGCTCGCGGCTTGACGCTTTTACCGTGGAGACCCGAATGAGCCAAGCCCCCGAGCAAGCCCCCGAGCACGCGCCCGAGCAAGCGCCCGACGCCGCGCTTGCCCCCGTCCTTGCCCGAATCGACGCCGATCTGCCCGACGCGCTCGAGCGGCTCTGCGCGCTGCTGCGCATCCCGTCGATCTCGACCGATCCGGCCTAT
>PUOA01000258.1 GCA_003551925.1 Paracoccaceae bacterium | reverse complement strand
CGCCAGCAGCGCCAGCAGCGCCAGCAACACGGTTGCCAGGCAGGTTTTCGCGGCGTTGATCGAAGCACGGATCATGGCGCAACGCATCGCGCAGGCGCCGCGCAATCGGAAGTCACGTTTCGGCGAGAGCGCGCCATGTGTGTCGCCCGCGCCGCACTGTGCGACGCTCTTGGCAAGCGCGCGGGGCTGCGGCATGCTGCACGCATGACACGAGGCACGGGCGAACTCGACCTGACCGGACACCTGCTCATCGCCATGCCGGGCATGGCGGACACCCGGTTTGCGCGCTCCGTGGTGTGCGTCTGCGCCCACGGCGCCGAGGGCGCGATGGGCTTGATCGTCAACAAGCCGCTTCCGGATCTGCGCCTGCCTGCGCTCATGGCGCATCTGGAGCTGACCGCGCCCGAGGACGCGCCCGCGCCCCCCGACGCCGCGGTGCATTTCGGTGGCCCGGTGGAGCCCGAACGCGGCTTCGTCCTGCATACGTCCGACTACAGCTGCGACGGGATGACGCTTGCCGTGGCGCCGGACGTGGCGATGACCAGTTCGCTCGATATCCTGCAGGACATGCTGGCCGGGCACGGTCCGGCACGCGCGGTGATGGCGCTGGGCTATGCCGGCTGGGCGCCGGGGCAGCTGGAAAACGAAATCGCCTGCAATGGCTGGCTGAGCGTGCCGGCCTCGGCGGCGCTGGTGTTCGACACGCCGCCCCACCGCCAGTGGGACGGCGCGTTGCGCGCGCTCGGCGTCGATCCGGTGTTGCTGTCGGGCGCGGCGGGCAATGCCTGAGCCGCATCGCTTCGTGCTGCGTGTGTCTTACGAGGGCACCGATCTGGCCGGGATCGTCTACTACGCCGACTACCTGAAATTCATCGAACGCGCGCGCTCGGAATGGGTGCGCGCGCTGGGCGTCGATCAGGCGGCGCTCAAGCGCGCGCCGGCGTGGTGTTTGCGGTGCGCCGGGTGGTGGCCGACTATCTGTCGCCCGCGCGGTTCGATGATGTGCTCGGCGTCGCCACATGGCCGGAGCGCGCAACGCCTGCACGCCTGGTGCTCCGCCAGCAGGTTGTGCGCGACACAAGGCTGCTGTTGGATGCGCAGGTCACGCTGGTGTGCCTGACCGCAGCCGGCCGCGTTGGGCGGTTTCCCGCCGCTTTGCGGGCGCGGGTGGACGATTCGCGCACGGATCACGGATAAATTTGTTGCCTTTCCGGCCGATCCGATGGCTTTGACGCGCAAAACCCTGTAGCTTCGCGCGCAATGAGAGCCGTCCGCGAAAGGGTGGCCCCTTTGAGTGAGCAGGCCCATGGAACAGACAACCCTTGCGGTGACGCAAGAGATCGATTTTTCGCTGATCGCGCTTTTCGCCCGCGCCACGCTGACGGTGCAGCTGGTGATGATCGGGCTGATCCTTGCGTCCTTCTGGTCGTGGGGGATCATCATCCAGAAGCTGATCCGCTATCGCCGCGCACGCGCGGAAACGGCGCAGTTCGACGCGGCCTTCTGGTCGGGCGAGCCGCTGGACGAGCTTTATGACCGGCTCGGGCCGCCCGAAACGCTCAGCCCGCCGGCGCGCGTCTTTGCCGCCGGCATGGGCGAGTGGCAGGAGAGCCACCGCGTCGATGGCGGGCTGATCCCCGGCGTCGTGGCGCGCATCGACCGCTCGATGGAGCTTGCGATCAGCCGCGAGGCGCGGGCGCTCACCTCGGGGCTGACCTTCCTGGCCTCGGTCGGTTCGGCGGCGCCGTTTCTGGGGCTGTTCGGCACCATCTGGGGGATTCGTCGCGCGTTCGAGGAAATCGCCGTGGCGCAGAACACCAACCTTGCCACCGTCGCGCCGGGCATTGCCGAGGCGCTGTTGTCCACCGGGCTGGGGCTGCTGGCGGCGATCCCGGCGACGATCTTCTACAACAAGCTCAACGACGACAGCGAGGCGATCATCGCGGGCTACGAGGCCTTCGCGGACGAGTTCAACACGATCCTGTCGCGCCAGCTGGACGCCGCCTGAGCCATGGGGATGCAGCACACCACCCCCTCGGGCCGCGGCGCGGGCGGCACCCGCCGCGCCCAGCGCCGCGCGCGCCGGCGCGTGGCCGAGATGAACGTGACCCCCGTGGTCGACGTGATGCTGGTGCTGCTGATCGTGTTCATGGTCGCGGCGCCGATGCTGACCGTGGGCGTGCCGGTGGAGCTGCCGCGCACCTCGGCCAGCGCGCTGCCCGCCGAGCGCGAGGAGCCGCTGTCGATCACGCTGACCGCCGACGGGCAGATGATGATCATGACCACCGAGGTCGCGCCCGGCGAGCTGATCCCGCGGTTGCGCGCCGTCGCCTCCGAGCGCCAGGACAACCGCATCTTCCTGCGCGCCGACGGGGCCATCCCCTATGAGCGTGTGGTGCAGGTGATGGGTGCGCTCAACGCATCGGGGTTCAACAATATCGGGCTGGTGACGGACACCGACGGGCCGCGGTTCGACGGGCAGGACTGAGTGCGCAGACGGCATGGACACGGGCCAGAAGATATCGGGGGCGCTGCATGCCGGGCTGATCGCGTGGGTGCTGCTTGAGGACGTGCTGTTCGCGCCCGCGCCCACCCCGGCGCTGCCCGTGGCCGACGTGTCGCTGATCTCGGCCGAGGAGTTCGCGGCGCTGCAGGCTCCAGCCGAGGCGCCGAGCCCCGCGCCCCAGCCCCAGCCCGAGCCCGCGCCGGAACCCGAGCCTGTGCCCGAGCCTGCGCCCGAGCCTGCGCCCCAGCCCGAGCCGGACCCGACGCCGCCGCCTGCGCCGGAGCCCGAACCCGCGCCCGAACCCGCGCCCGAACCGGAGCCCGAACCGGAGCCAACTCCTGCGCCGCCGCCGCCCGAACCCGAAGCGCCCAGCCCGCCGCAAAGCGGGGTGATCTTCTCGCCCCGGCCGGCGCCGGGGGCGGCCGAACGCCCACGCCCGCGCCCCGTGGACCGCGTGGCCCCGAACCCCACACCCGCGCCCGACCCCGAGGCGAGCATCGATCTGGTCGACCGCGACGCCGTCACCCCCGACGCCGAGGCCGAGACGGAGGCCCCGCAGGACGAGTCCGAGGCCACCGCCCAGCCCGAAGCCACCACCGAAATCGTCACCGAGGCCACCGAGACCGAGGACGACAGCACCGACATCGCCGCCGCGGCGCCGCTGACCAGTTCGCGCCCGCAGCCGCGCCCGTCGCGCCCCACGCCGCCGCCGGCGCTTGCGCCCGAACCCCAGCAGACCGCCACGCCCACCCCGCAGCCCGAGCCGACCCCGCCACCCGCGCCGACGCCCGAGCCCGAGCCTGAGCCTGAGCCTGAGCCCGAGCCCGAGCCCGAGCCCGAGCCCGAACCGGAACCGCCGGCCGAGGTGAGCGTCCGCGTCGAGGTTGAACCGGACGATGCCGTACTGCTGCTCGACGACGAGGAAGTGGGCGAAGGCTCGTATGAAGATACCTGGCTCGACGGCGAGGAGGTCTCACTTATTGCCGAGCGACCGGGGTTCGAGCGCACTCCGATTGAGTTCGATGTCGAAGAAGACATGGACGACACTGTTGCAGTCGAGATGGATCACCAGCCGATCGAGGCGAGGTTTTCACTTTTCGATGACGCGGTGCTGCCTGAAATAACGATGAACGATTCAACCATGATCGCGGCCGGCGCCGACGGTACGGTGTCCGCATTCACACGCGAGGGTGACAGCCTTTGGGTTGTAGAAACCGACAACGCGATGAATCAGAATGCCGCGCCCGTTCTGCTTGAATCCGATCACATTCATTTCTCCGGAAGCGAGCAGTGGGT
>PUOA01000130.1 GCA_003551925.1 Paracoccaceae bacterium | reverse complement strand
CCGCATTGCAGGCCGTGATTGTCGTTGAATGCCTTCTGCATGGGGTGCAGGTCGCCATTGGCCACGCCTTCGATGGTGGTCAGCGCCGCGCCGTCGGCCGAGGCCGCGAGCATCGTGCAGGCCTTCACGGCGCGGCCATCGACCAGCACCACGCACGCCCCGCATTGCGAGGTGTCGCAGCCCACATGCGTGCCGGTCATGCGCAGCGTCTCGCGCAGGAATTCCGACAGCAGCGTGTTGTCCGGAACGGTGCGCTTGACCGCCTTGCCGTTCACGGTGAGCGAGATTTCGGCCATGGATATCCTCCCTTGCCGCCAGTCCGCGCTGGCGCTGGCTTGGTTGATTGCGGGCTCAGCCGTTGGTGTCGGCGGGCTCCGGGTTGGTCAGGTGGTCGTGGAAATTGGCGAAGAACTGGTCGGCGACCTTCTTGGCGGTCGAATTGATCAGCCGGCTGCCCAGCTGCGCGAGCTTGCCGCCCACCTGTGCGTGCGCGGTGTAGACCAGCCGCGTGCCCTCGGGTTCCTCGGTCAGCGACACGTCGGCCGAACCCTTGGCGAATCCCGCGACGCCGCCCTTGCCCTCGCCCTGGATGGTGTAGCCGTTGGGCGCGTCGATGTTCACCAGCTCGACCGCGCCGGTGAAGGTCGCCTTCACCGGGCCGATCTTCTGGGTGACCTTGGCCTCCATCGTGGTGTCCGAGGTCTGCTCGAGCTCCTTGCAGCCGGGAATGCACGCGCGCAGCACATCGACATCGTTGAGCGCGGCCCACACCGTCTCGCGCGGTGCCTCGATCAGGTATTCGCCTGTCATTTCCATTGAATCGCCCCTCCCAAGGCGCGGCCCCGGGACGGAGATTACCCGGTGTCCGGCACAAAGCAAGCGCGAAGAGTCAGCTTTGCGCGATGCTGCGCTGCGGCACCGACAGCGCGGCCGAGAGCGCGCCCAGACTGTCGAGCGAATGGCACGCGTGCAGGCTGTCCACCTGCGGCAGGATTGCGCGGATCCCCGCGGCGCGGGGTTCGAACCCGTCCCAGCGCAGCAGCGGGTTCAGCCAGATCAGCCGGCGGCAGGACCGGCGCAGCCGCGCGGCCTCGGCCGCCAGCAGGTCGGTGTCGCCGCGCTCCAGCCCGTCGGTGATCAGCAACACCACCGCGCCCTGCCCCAGCACGCGGCGCGACCAGTCGACGTTGAACCGCCGCAGCGCGTCGCCGATGCGGGTGCCGCCTTCCCAGTCCTGCGCGTCGCGCCCGGCGGCGGCAAGCGCAAGGTCCGCATCCTTGTGCGCAAGCGCGCGGGTGACATTGGTCAGCCGCGTTCCGAAGGTGAAGGCCGACACCCGCCCCCAGCGGCGTTCGGGAGCCCAGGTGACCGCGTGCAGGAACTGCATCAGCACGCGCGAATAGACCGACATCGACCCCGAGATATCGCACAGCGCCACCAGATCGGGGGGCCGCGTGCGGCGCTTGCGCAGCGCGAGGCGCTCCACCTCGCCGCCGCGGCGGACGGCGCGGCGCAGCGTGGCGCGCAGATCGGGGCGGCGCCCGGTGGGCGACAGCGCGCTGCGGCGCGTCGGCACGGGCTGGACGGGCAGCGACAGGGCGCGCACGGCGCGGGTGGCCTCGGCCAGCTCGGCGGTGCTCATCTGTTCGAAATCCATCGCGCGCAGCCGTTCGGTGGCCGAGCCCGCGCGGGCGTGAAGGACCAGCTCCTCGGTCTCGGTCACGCCGGGGGGGGGCGGGGCGTCGGCGTCCGACAGCGCCTCGGAGGCGCGGCGCTCGGCCGCCTTGCGGGTGCGTTTTTCGGGCTCCTTGCGCAGCGTGGGCGACAGCAGGTGCATCATCGAGTTCAGGAATTCCGGATCGCGCCAGAACACCGCGAAGATCTGGTCGAACACCTCCAGATGCTCGGCGCGGTGGATCAGCGTGGCGCGCAGCGTGTGGTAGAAGTCCGGCTTGCGCGTGAACCCCACCGCCGCCACCGCCTGCACCGCGGCCTGCACCTGCGCGTGCCCCACCCGCACCCCGGCGCGGCGCAGCGCGCGGGCGAAATGCACGATGTTGTCGGCCAGCCGGCCGTCGGTGTCGGGGACGGCGCGCGCCGCGCTCATGCGCCCGAGTGCTCCAGCCGGTCGCGGGCGGCGTTCAGGATCCGCGTGGCCTCGGCGGTTTCGATCCGCGCGATGTCGTCCTGATACTTCAGCACCGCGCCCAGCGTGTCCGAGATCACGTCGGGCGACAGCGTCACCGTGTCCAGCGCCACCAGGCAGCGCGCCCAGTCGATGGCCTCGGCCACGCCGGGGGTCTTGAACAGATCCTCGCCGCGCAGCGCCTGCACGAAGGCCACGACCTCGGCCGACAGCGCGGCGGTGGCCTGCGGCACGCGGGCGCGCAGGATGGCCAGCTCGCGGTCGAAATCGGGGAAATCGACCCAGTGATAGAGGCACCGGCGCTTGAGCGCGTCATGCACCTCGCGCGTGCGGTTCGAGGTCAGGATCACGATCGGCGGCTCCGCGGCGCGGACGGTGCCAAGCTCGGGGATCGTGACCTGGAAATCCGACAGCGCCTCCAGCAGGAACGCCTCGAAGGGCTCGTCGGTGCGGTCGACCTCGTCGATCAGCAGCACGGGGGGGCCGTCGGGGTGCGGCTCCATCGCCTCCAGCAGCGGGCGCCGAATCAGGAACGCGTCCGAGAAGAGTTCCGCCTGCAGCGCGGCGCGGTCGGTCTGGCCCGCGGCCTCGGCGGTGCGGATGGCGATCATCTGCGCGGCGAAGTTCCATTCATAGATGGCCGACCCCGCATCCAGCCCCTCGTAGCATTGCAGCCGGATCAGGCGGCGGCCCAGCGCAGCGGCCAGCGCCTTGGCGATCTCGGTCTTGCCGACGCCGGCCTCGCCTTCCAGAAACAACGGCTTGCCCAGTGTCAGCGCCAGAAAGGCAACGGTGCCCAGCGCACGCCCGCAGACGTAGTCCTGCGCCTCGAGCGCGGCGATCGTGGCGTCGATGGAGGGCGGAATCTGTGGCACCTTCGGGGCTCCTGAACACGGGCTGCGGAGCCGGAGGCTAGCGCCGCTGCGGCGTCCTGTCCATGCGAAGGCGCTTGCAACTGCGACGAGAGGGTTGTCAGCGCCCGGTGTTCTTTGGCATACTTCACAAATGAGAGACACAGGCACAGGCATCGACCCGGAGGTCTTTTCCCGCACGGCCGAGATCTTCTCGGCCAAGCGCGACGCCTTGTCACCCGATGCGCTGGAGGCTCTCACCCGCCAGATCGTGTCGCGGATGGCTCAGGTGCGGGCCGAGCCCGGCCCGGACATCGACGCCGCCATCACCGAAGACAGCATCGCCGCGTTCTGCGATGCGATCCTGCAACCCGACCAGCCCGCCACAGCGCTCCGCTTCGTCAACGCGCGGCGCAACGAGGGCGTGTCGCTGCGGGCGGTCTACATGACCTATATCAGCGGCGCGGCGCGGCTTCTGGGCGCGCGGTGGGAGCGCGACGCGCTGACCCCGCTGGACGTGACGGTCGGTGCCGGGACGCTTTATGCGCTGATGCGCGCGCTGCGTGCCGAATCGGACGCGCTGCCCGGGATCGCCGATGACAGCCGCTGCGCGCTCTTCGCCACCGTCCCCGGAGAAAAGCACGGGATCGGTGTCACCGTCGCCACCGACATGTTCCGCGAGGCCGGCTGGGACATCGACCTGCAGATCGGGCTGGACGAGGCCGCGCTTGTCGCCCGCGCCGAGGACACGCAGCCGGCGATGATCGGGCTGTCGCTCAGCACGCCCGAGCGGTTGCCGGACCTGTTGCGGCTGGTTCTGGCGCTGCGCATCGGCCTGCCCAGCGTGCTGATCGGCGTCGCCCCGGCGGGCGAGCTGCGCGACCGGGACATCAGCGCCATCGCTGACGTGGACCTGATCCTGCACGACGCCACAAGCGCGCTGGAAACCCTGGAACACCGCCTGCACAACCGTCCGCCCCCGGCCTGAGCGCCGCGCGGCGGGGGCGTCGTGCCCCCGCAGCGCCACTCTCGCAGCGCAACTCTCGCAGCGCAACTCTCGCAGCGCCACGCTCAGCGCGTCAGCACCGCCGAGGGACGCGCGCGGAACAGCGCCCGCGTCACCAGCCCTGCGGCGACCGCCTTGATGATATCGCCCGGGATGAAGGCGCCCAGCGTGGCCAGCGCCTGGCCCGCCGACAGCCCCGCGGCCAGCATCATCCCCGCCACGCCGAAGACGTAGAGCACGCCCACGCCGCCGATCAGCGCGCCCGCGCCCGCGGCGATGCCCAGATCCACGCCCCGCCAGTGCTCGGTGATCCAGCCCGCCACGAAAGCCGCCACAGGAAAGCCCACCAGAAAGCCCGCGGTCGGCCCCACGAACACGCCCAGACCGCCGCGCCCGCCGGCCAGCAACGGCAGGCCCAGCGCCACCAAGAGCAGGAACAGCCCCACCGCCAGCGTCCCGCGCCGCGCGCCCAGAACCGTGCCGCAGAGCATCACGCCCAGGCTTTGCGCCGAGATCGGCACGCCCCCGAACAGCATGAAGCTGGGAAACAGCCCCAGCACCGCGATCAGCGCCGCGAACAGCGCAACCAGTGTCAGCGATCGTTCCATTCCGTCCCCCGTTTCCGCCGCCTGTCCGGCTGCTGCGCGCGCGGGATGCCGCCCCGCGCGCGCAGCGCCTCGGATATCCGTTCGGCGTCATCAAGCGCCGCCAGCGCCAGCGGCACCGCCACCCGCACGCCGGGTCGGCGCGGCGAGCGCGCGCGCCACGCCTCGGCCAGCGCCCCGGCCTTGCCCAGAAGCACCGGAATGCAGCGGATGGTCAAGGCCAGCGCGAGGCTCAGCGCCGCCGGGTTGACCCCGACGCGCCGCAGCGGGCCCAGCAGCCATTCGATCACCGCCATCATGTCATCGAGCCGCGTGGTCATCGTCACCAGATTGGCCAGCGCCACCAGCCCCAGGATGCGCAGGCAGATCAGCGCGCCCTGCTGCACCGCGTCCATCCACCAATGCCACGCCAGGATCACCGCCACCACCAGCGCCAGCGGGCGCAACAGCCGCAGCCCGCGCCGCACCGCCACCGCCCCGAGGCTGGCGTAGAGCGCCGCCGTCACGCCCACCAGCGCGGCGATCACCGGAACATTGCTCGCCGGCAGCACCGCCACCATCACCAGCGCCATCGCCGCCATCTTGGCCCCGGCGGGCAGGCGGTGCGCCCATGTCGGCGTCTCGAGCGTCAGGGCCAGCATGGATCGCGCGCCCCTTCGGCCTGCATCGCATCGGTGAACGCCGCAAGCACCGTCGCCGCCGGACCGTCGCCGCGCAGCTCGCCCCCATCGAGCCAGAGCACCCGGTCGAAGCCCTCGAGCAGCGCGACGTCATGCGTGACCATCACCACCTGCTGCGACAGCCCGGCGATGGCGCGGCCAAGCTGCAGCCGGGTAGGAATGTCGAGCCCGGTAAAGGGCTCGTCCAGCACGATGGTCTGCGGCGCCATCGCCAGCACCGCCAGCAGGCACAGGAACTGCCGCTGCCCCTGCGACAGCGCATGGGTGGAGCGATCGGCCCAGCCCGCGCGGCCCTGCGCCTCCAGCACCTCGGCCGCGCGGCGGCGGGCCTCGGCGCGCGGGGCGCCGAGCTGGGTCAGGCCGAAGGCGACCTCCTCGATCACGGTGGGAAAGATGATCTGGTGATCGGGGTTCTGGAACAGGATCCCCACCGCACGCAGCGCCGCCGCGCGGTCGCGCACCACATCGGCGCCCGCCACGCGCACCGCGCCCGCGTCGGGCGTCACCAGCCCCGCGATCACCCGCAGAAGCGTGCTCTTGCCCGACCCGTTGCGCCCGACGATGCCGATGCGCGCCTCGCTCAGCCGCAGGCTGAGCGGACCCAGCGCGCGCCGCCCGTCATGGGTGACGCTGACCTCGGACAGGTCGATGCCGTGGGTGCGGTGCAAGGGCTGGCTCCGTCAGGCTGCGCGCCCCCCATGCCGCGCGCGCGGGTGCAAGGCAAGCCTAGCGCGTGCCCATGATCATCCGATAGCGGATCTGGTCGAAGATCACCGCCAGGATCAGCAGCATTCCGATCAGCACCATCTGCATGTAGGAACTGATCTGCGCCAGGTTCATCCCGTTCTGCATCAGGATGATGAAGAACCCGCCCAGCACCACGTTTTCCACCCGGCCGATCCCGCCGCGCAGCGACACCCCGGCGATCACGCAGGCGGCGATGGACTCCAGCGCCATCGCGCTGCCGATATTCGCGTCGCCGGTTTCGACCCGCGCGGTGATCAGCAGCCCCGTCAGCCCCGCCATCAGCGCGCAGACGATGTAGGTGCGCATCAGCACCGCGCGGGTGTTGATCGCCGACAGGTTGGCGGCCTTGATGTTGCCGCCCACGGCGTAGATCTCGGCGCCGGCGCGGGTGCGCGCGACGAACACCCACATTGCCAGGATGCAGACCACGGCCACGATCACCGGCGCCGGCACCCCCCACAATCGCCCGAAACCGAATGTGTCGCCGAACGCCACGGGCAGCCCCGACACCGGCACCCCCCCGGTCATGAACAGCGCCAGCCCGCCGCCGACCGAGGCCACGCCCAGCGTCATGATGAAGGGCGACACGCCGAAGAACGCCACGCCGATGCCGTTGAGCGCGCCCACTGCGGCCGCCACCGCAAAGCCCGCAAGCGCGCCGATGGCGATGGCGACCCAGACCGCATCGGGAAAGAACGGCAGCATCGCCACCATGGTGATCGCCGACACCACCGAGGTCAGCGCGATCACCATCCCCACCGACAGATCGAACCCGCCCGAGATCAGCACCAGCATCTGCCCGCTGGACACCAGGATCAGGAACACCGACTGCCGGCCGACATTGATCATGTTCTGCATGGTCAGGAACGCCGAGGACATCAGCGAGAACACCACCAGCGCGATGGCCAGGAAGAAGGGCAGCACGCCCACCTTCAGGAAGATCGCGCGGATCAGGGCGCGGGGTGCCACGCGGGCGGGGGGCTGCTGCGGCATGGCGGTCATACTGTGGCTCCGGTGTCATGGAAGAAATGGCGCAGGATTTCGGCTTCGGTGATCTGCGCGCCGGTCAGTTCGGCGGCGATGGTGCCGCCGGCGACCACCAGCGCGCGATGGGCAAGGTTCATCACCTCGGGCAGGTCCGACGAGATCACGACCACCGCCTTGCCCGCCGCCGCCAGCTCGGCGATGATCCGGTAGAGCGCGGCGCGCGTGCCCATGTCCACGCCGACGGTGGGTTCGTCGAAGATGAACAGCTCGGAGCCGTGGCCGAAGGACTTGGCGAACAGCACCTTCTGCTGGTTCCCGCCCGACAGCTGCGCGATGGTGCGCGCGCGGTAACGCTCGGGCAGCTCGACATGGTCGAAGATCCGCGCGATCTCGCGCCGCACCTTGCGGTGATCGACCAGCGCGCCCTCGCGGCAGGTGCCCATCATCAGGTCGATGGCCAGATTGTCGGTCGCCGGGGCCGACAGGCTGAGCCCTTCGGACTTGCGATCCGAGGTCAGGTAATGCACGCCCTGCGCGATCACCGCGCGGGTGGGCTTGCCGGTGATGTCGGCGCCGCGGTAGCGCACGCTCCCGGCGCGCACCGGCTCCAGCCCCATCACGGCGCGGAACATGCGCGACTTGCCCGACCCGATCAGCCCGGCCACGCCCAGCACCTCGCCGCGGCGGACATCGAAGCTGACGCCATTGACGCCCCAGCTGTGCAGGCCCTCGACCTGCAGCAGCGTCTCGCCGGGTGTGTGGGGGATGTCGGGATACACATCCTCGATCGCGCGGCCGGCCATGAGTTCGATCAGCCGTGCCTCGGACGCCTCGGCCATGTCCAGCGTCTCGATCTTCGCGCCGTCGCGCAGCACCGTCACCCGGTCGGCGATGCGCGCGAATTCGTTGATGCGGTGCGAGATATAGATGATCCCCAGCCCCTCGGCCTTCATGCGGTTGATGAAGTCGAACAGATGATCCACCTCGCGGTCGGTCAGCGACGCGGTGGGCTCATCCAGGATCAGCACCGACAGTTCGCCGTAGAACGCCTTGGCGATCTCGACGATCTGCTGCTGCGCGCGCGGCAGATGCGCGACCAGCGTGGTGGGCTCGATCGCGAAGCCGCGCTCTTCGAGCATCTGCGCGGCGCGCCGGTTCATCTCGCGGAAGTTGATCAGCGGCCCGATCCGTGGCTCGCGGCCCAGAAAGATGTTCTGCGCCACGGTCATGGTGGGGATGAGCGAGAATTCCTGAAACACCGTGTAGATGCCGCGGGCCTGCGCATCGGCGACCGAGGCGAAGGCCACCGCCTCGCCCTTGACCGCGATCTCGCCGGCGCTGGGCGCATTGGCGCCCGCCAGCATCGAGATCAGCGTGGACTTGCCTGCGCCGTTTTCCCCGAAAAGCACGTGCACCTCGCCGGCGTGGAGGTCGAAATCCACGCGGTCGAGCGCCCGGACGCCGGGGTAATCGCGGGTCAGACCGCGGGTTCGGATCAGCGGGGTGTCGGGCATCGGCGCCTCGGGCATGCGGCTTGGGGGCCCCGTTGCAGGGACCGCGGCAGCAGGCAACGGGGAAGATCAGACAGGGGCGGGGCCGGTCACACCGGCCCCGCAAACGCTGCGCGCGGGCTCAGTTCACCCGGAACACCGGCGCGAAGTTGTCCGGCGGCAGAACGGTATTGCGGTCGACATCGGCGATGTTGTTCTGATCGATCACGAAGATCTCGGGGCCGACATGCTGGATGAAGTCCTCGCCTTCGAGAATCCGCACCGCCTGATCGACCGCGATCCGGCCCTGAACGACCATCGAATCCGCCGGGGCGCCCAGGATGAAGCCACGCTCGATCCCGGTATAGACCCCCGGCGTCAGGTAGAAGGCCAGGATGCCGACATCACCCGTCAGCCCGCGTTCGCGCACCACGCTCTGCGCGGCCTCGGCGGTCACGGCGGTGCCGGCGATGTAGGATACGTCGGGGTTCGCGGTCAGCACGTCCTCGACCAGCCGCTGCTGGACCTCGCGCCCGGTGTCGCCGTAGCGGGGTTCCAGCACCCGCACCGCCGAGCCTTCGATCGCGTCCATGAAGCCCTGATGCGCGGCCTCCACCCAGCCCGCGCCTGCCGGGCCGGGGAACCAGCCGACCGTGACCTCGTCCGAGCCCGCGGGGTGCGCATCGGCCAGATACTGGCCGGTGGACTGCCCCATGGTGTAGAACGACACCAGCGACTTGGCCGAGATATCCGTCGACGACACGCCGTTGATCACGTCGATCACGGGGATGCCCTGCGCAGCGACCTCGCGGATCAGGCTGTTGAGTCCGTCGAACGAGATCGCGCCGATCACCACCGCATCCGCCCCGCCCGAAACGCAATCCTCGATCTGGCTGATCTGACGCGGCAATTCGGTGTAGCCGTCGGCCTCGACCACGTTCATGCGCACGCCCAGCCGCTCGGCCTCGGCGACGACGCCGTAGTTCACGCCCAGCCAGTAGGCATCCTTCATGTGCGGGAAGGACACGCAGATGTTCCACTCCTGCGAGGCGGCATCGAGCGGCACGTAGTCCACGGGCACCAGCTCGCCATCGGCGGAGAACGGCGGCTCCACCGCCATCGCCGGGAAGGGGAACCAGTCATCGGCCGCGGCCGTCAGCGGCACCAGCGCCGCGGCGCTCGCCAGCAGGGCGAGCTTCGTCAGTTTCGGGGTCATCGGGGATACTCCTCTGTCGGGGGATGGTGCGGGCGGTGGGGCCGCCCGCGTTGGTGTTGTTTTCTTACGCGCCCAGCGCGGCGCGCACGGCCTCCAGCCGCGCCTTGCGGTCACGCCGCGCGGCAAGCGCGGTGTCCATGTCGACCTCGACGAACCGGACGCGGGTGTTGGGTTGCAGCTGGCCGATCAGGTCCATGTCGGCCGAGATGATCGCGCCCAGCGTGAAGTAGCCGCCGCCCGAGACCGCGTCGCGGTGCAGCACGATGGGTTCGGTCCCGCCCGGCACCTGGATCGAGCCGTAGGAATAGCAGCCATCGACGATGTTCGACGGGTCCGACCCGGCGCCGAAGGGCTGTTCGCGGTCGACGAACTCCATCGGCGTGCCGCCGCGGAAACGATAGCCCATGCGGTCGGCCTCGGGGGCGACGGTCCATTCCTCGGCGAAGAAGCGCTTCTGCGAGGCGTCGGTGATCCGGTGCCAGTAAAGCCCGGTCAGCACGCGCAGCTCGACCGGGGTGCCCACCGTGCGCAGATGCGCGGTGTCCAGCGTGCGCTCGGCCGGGGCGCCGGGGTTGCCCACGGGCAGCACGTCGCCCGCCGCCACGGCGCGGCCATCGACCCCGCCCAGCGCGCCGATCGGATAGGTCGAGCGCGAGCCCAGCGCGGGCGGCGTGTCGATCCCGCCCGCGACCGCGATGTAGATCCGCGCCCCGGTCTTGAGGAACCCGAAGCCGAGCACCTGCCCGGCCTTGACCGGAAAGGACGTCCATGTCGGGCGCGGCTCGCCATCCAGCAGCACGGGCATCTCGGCCCCGGTCACGGCGACCCAGCCATCGGCCTGGAATTCGATCTCGGGGCCCATGAACACGGCTTCCAGCCCCGCGGCGTCTTCGGGGTTGCCGACCAGCATGTTGGCAACGCGCATGGCGAAACGGTCCATCGCGCCGCCTTCGGGGATCCCCAGATGGAAATACCCGGGACGGCCCAGATCCTGAATGGTGGTGGACAGTCCCGGCTTGATGACCTTAAGCGCCATTGAGAGCCTCCATCAGTTTCGCGTTGGTCCCGGCCATGTCGGCGTTGAAGGCCTCCAGATCGAAGGTGACCTCGGCGATCCTGGGCGTGTAGGTGCCGGCCTCGACCGCGGCGAGGATCCGGTCGTATTCCGCGCGGTCGATGGGGGTGAACTTGACGATGTCGCCGGGGCGGAAGAACACCATGAAATCGCGCAGATACGATGTGGTCTGGTTGGGGTCGAAGATCGTCAGCGGCGTGATGCCGAACATCTGGTAGCCCCCTGCCCCGCGCACCGAATAGATGCACGAGAAGCACCCGCCATAGCCCACCGTCTGCTTGGGCGTGTCGGTGCGCGGGCGCAGGTATTTCGGCACCTCGATCTGACGCTCGCGCTCGACCAGCTGATACAGGAACGGCAGCCCCGACACGAAGCCCACCATCGACACGAACCACGGCTGCGCGTGATGCGCCTCGATGAACGCCTCGACCGAGTCGTAACCGTTGATCCGCGCGCCGTATTCCAGATCGGTGCCCGACGGGTCCTGATGCCGCTCGCGGAAGCGCATCACGGTGTCATGCGTCCACGGGTCCTGATAATAGACCGGAACCTCGATGATGCGGGTGTCGAGCCGCTTTTCGGCGGTGTTGGCCGCGCTTTCAAGCTCCTTGAGCCTGGCCAGCATCGCATCGGGGGAAATCACGTCGGGGTCGAAGCGCACCTGAAACGAGGCGTTGGCCGGGCAGATCTCGGTCACGCCGTCGATCCTGGCCGCGCGCACCGCCTCGCTGATCGCGAGCCCCTTGAAAAAGGCGTCGAGCGACATTTCCTCGTCCATCTCGACGAAGATGTGCTCGTCGCCGCCGTGGCTGTAGCGGGTTTTCACGTCGTCCCTCCCCTATGTTGCTGAGGTCAGATTTCCGGCCTCGAGCCAGGGCTCGAGCCATTGCGTGTGCACGCGCCCGGCGCGCAGGTCCTCGGACGCGGCCAGCGCCTTGTGCAGCGGGATCGTCGTTTTCAGCCCGTCGAGCGTGATCGCGTCCAGCGCCGTGGCCATCCGGTCGATCGCCTGCGCGCGCGTGGGCGCGTGGACGATCAGCTTGCCCAGAAGCGAGTCGTAATAGGGCGGGATCTGGTAGCCTTCGTACAGGAAGTGGTCGAAGCGGATCCCGTCGCCCTCGGGCAGGCGCATCCCGGTCAGCTTGCCGGGAAACGGCATGAACTGCATCAGCGGGTCTTCGGCGTTCAGCCGCACCTCGATCGCGTGGCCGGTCACCGCGATCTGGTCCTGTGTCACGCCGAGCCCCGCGCCGCCGGCGATGTCGAGCATCAGCCCGATCAGGTCCAGCCCGGTGACCATCTCGGTCACGGGGTGTTCGACCTGGATACGGGTGTTCATCTCGATGAAGTAGAACGCGTCCGCCGCGTCATCATAGAGGTATTCGATCGTCCCCGCGCCGCGATAGCCGACCGCGCGCGCCAGTGCGACGGCGCTGTCGCACATCTTCGCGCGGGTGGCGTCCGGCAGGCCGAAGGCACCGGCTTCCTCCCACACCTTCTGGCGGCGGCGCTGGAGCGAGCACTCGCGTTCATAGCAATGCACCGCGTCGGTGCCGTCGCCCAGCACCTGCACCTCGATATGGCGCGGGTTGACGATGACCTTCTCGATATAGAGCCCGCCATCGCCGAAGGCGGCCTTCGCCTCGGCGCGCGCCTGCGGGGCGAGCTTGCGCAGCTCGTCCTCGGTGTGCGCAATCCTGATGCCGCGCCCGCCGCCGCCCGCCGCGGCCTTGACCAGCACCGGAAAGCCGACCGCGCGCGCGGCGTCCAGCGCCGCGTCCTCGCTGTCCACGCGGCCGTCGGAGCCGGGGACCACGGGCACGCCCGCATCCATCGCGGCGCGCCGTGCGGCGGCCTTGTCGCCCATCCGGTCGATGGTGTCGGGGTCGGGGCCGACGAAGACCAGACCGGCGTCTTGCACCGCGCGGGCGAAGGCGGCGTTTTCGGCCAGAAAGCCGTAGCCCGGATGCACCGCATCGGCGCCCGAGCGGCGCGCGGCATCGACCATCGCGTCGATGTCGAGATAGCTTTTCGCCGCTGCCGCCGGGCCCACGCAGACCGCCTCGTCGGCCAGCCGCACACCCAGCATGTCGGCATCGGCCTCGGAATGCGCCTGCACGGTGGCGATGCCGCGGGCCTGCGCGGCGCGGTTGATCCGCACCGCGATCTCGCCGCGATTGGCGATGAAGAGCTTGCGCAGGCTCATCGCGTCACGACAGCCGGGCGAGCACGTCGCCGGCCTGCACCGGGGTTTCGTTCCCGGCCACGTAGCCCGCGAAGGTGCCCGAGGCTTCGGCCTTCACCTCGATGAAGGTCTTCATGACCTCGACCAGCCCGATGGTGTCGCCGATCGCAACGGCGTCGCCATCGGTCTTGTAGGGCGCATCGTCGGGCGACGGGCGGTGGTAGAAGGTTCCGGGAAGCGGGGATTGGATGTCGGCCATGAATGTCTCTCCTGTCAGGCTGCCTGATGGTCCAGCACCATCGACGCGGGCGCGATGGTGATGCCGTTTTCGGTGAGCGCGGCGCGCAGGGCCTTGCCGATCTCCAGCGCGCCGGGCGTGTCGGAATGAAAGCAGATCGACTCGAATTCGACCGTGATCTCGCCGCCGCTGACGGTCTCAACCCGCCCCTCGCGGCAGGCGCGCAGGCATTTGCGGGCGATCTTGTCGGGGTCGAAGCGCGAGACCTTGCGCGCGAACACGATCGAGCCCGAATCGTCATAGTCGCGGTCGGCATAGAATTCGCGGATCACCGGCTGGCCCATGCGGCGCGCGGCGGCATAGGTCTCGGATATGTCCATGCAGAACAGCAGCACGTCCGGCGCGTTGGCGCGCAGCGTTTCGACCAGATGACGCGACAGGCTCTCGCTCTTCGCGGCGGTCATGTAGAGCGCGCCGTGGGGCTTGACGTGCTGCAGGCGCGCGCCGTGGCGGCGGCAGAACTCGCGCAGCGCACCCATCTGGTAGACGATGTCGTTGACCAGCTCCTCGTCGGTGGCGTTGATCGCGCGCCGCCCGAAGCCCTGCAGGTCGCGATAGGCCGGGTGCGCTCCGACGCCCACCGCGTGCGCGCTGGCCAGCTTGACCGACCGGTCCATGATGTTGGGATCGCCGGCGTGGAACCCGGTGGCGATATTGGCGGAACTGACCAGCGCGATCAGCGCATCGTCGGGGCTGTCGCCATAGCTCCAGTGGCCGAAGCCCTCGCCCATATCGCAGTTGATGTCCACGACCTGCTTCATGTCCGCGCCTTCGGTTGTGATGTCACGTGGCAGGGTGTTTCAGCCGAAAGGCTTTGTAAATCACGAATTTCAGCTGGTATGTTTTCGATTTTTCCGATGCAAGTTGAGCGGCCCGCTGCACGTAACTTACTGATTTGTTTATACATGCGCATAAATCGCGCAGTATTTGAATGCTGATTATCAGTTTCGCTTGACTGCCCTCATGCGATTTTCCGATACTTAAAGGCATGAAGCTGCGCCAGCTCACCTATTTCGTCGCCACCGCGGAGTCGGGGCAGGTCAGCCGCGCGGCGGTGGCGCTGTCGATCTCGCAATCCTCGATCACCACCGCGATCCGTGAGCTGGAAACCGATATCGGCGCGGCGCTGTTTCTGCGCACCGCGCACGGGATGGAGCTGACCGAAGCCGGGCGCGATTTCCTCGCCGCCGCCTACGATATCCTCTCCAAGGTCGAGGAGGCGCGCAATCTGCGCCAGCGCAGTTCGGAACTGCGCGGGCGGCTGTCGCTGGCCTGCACCTACACGGTGATGGGATATTTCCTGCCCTATCACCTGGACCGGCTGGCGCGGCTGCACCCCAACCTGACCATCCAGCTGCACGAGCTGAACCGCGAGGCGGTCGAGGAAGGGCTGATGTCCAACCGCTTCGACATTGCGGTGCTGCTGACCTCGAACATCTCGAACCCGGAACTCGAGACCGAGACGCTGTTCCGCTCGACCCGCCGGCTCTGGGTCGCCAACGGCCACCCCTTCGCCCAGCGCCGCAAGGTGGGCCTCCCCGAGGTCGCGCAGCAGGACTACATCCTGCTGACCGTGGACGAGGCCGCGCACAGCGCGATGAAATACTGGGCCTTTCAGGACGTGCAGCCGCGCATCAAGCTGCGCACCTCGTCGATCGAGGCGGTGCGCTCGATGGTTGCCAACGGGCAGGGGGTGACGATCCTGTCGGACATGGTCTACCGCCCCTGGTCGCTCGAGGGAAAACGCATCTCGACCGTGCAGACCGAAATGCCGATCCCGTCGATGGATGTGGGGCTTGCGTGGCGGCGGGATCTGGATTTCAATCGCGAAACCCAACTGCTCTATGATTACTTCCGGCAGGCGTTCATCTCGCCGCAGATCTGACGCCGCCGCCCTGATGGAGACTCCCCATGACCGCGCGCACACCGGCACAGGCAACCGTTCAGGTGGACGAACCCACGCTGCGCGTGACCCGCTTCGACTTCCCCCCTGGCAGCGAGACCGGCTGGCACCGCCACGGCGCGGCCTATGTGGTGGTGCCCCTTCAGGGCGGCACGCTGACGGTCGAGGATGCGCAGGGCAGCCGCGGCTACCCCATCGAGACCGGGCGCAGCTACGCCCGCCCCGCCGGGGTCGAGCACAACATCGCCAACGACACCGACGCCGCGATAAGTTTCGTGGAGATCGAGATGCTCGACCGTCAGGGCTGAGCGGGGCGGCCCGCCCGCCGCGCCCTGAGCCAGTTGAGCGCGATCACCGCCAGCAGCGCCGCGGCGCCTGCGGCCTCGACCGTCGCGTCGGGCCAGAAGATCGCCGCCGTCGCCGGGACCACCGCCAGCCGTGAGACCGGGTCGAGCCAGGTGAACAGATACCCCTCGATCGCGGCGGCGAAGGCCACCAGCGCCAGAATGGCGATGGCGCCGGTCCACAGCAGCACCGGCAACGGCCCGCCCAGGATGATCTCGGGGTTGAACACCATGAACAGCGGGATCAGATACAGCCCCTTGGCGAATTTCCACGCCTGCACCGAGGTCGCCATCGGCTTCGACCCGGCCACTGCCGCCGCCGCGAAGCCCGCCAGTGCCACCGGGGGCGTGACGTTGCTGTCCTGGCTGTACCAGAACACCACCAGATGCGCGATCAAGAGCGGGATGCCGAACTCGGTGTGCAGCGCGGGGCCCACCAGAACGATCAGCACGATATAGGCCGCCGTCACCGGCAGCCCGAGGCCGAGGATCAGGCTCGCGATCAACACCAGCAGCAGCGCCAGCACCAGATTGCCCCCCGACAGCGCCACCATCATCGACGAGAATTTCAGCCCCAGCCCGGTCAGCCCGACCACGCCGACGATGATGCCCGCCACCGCGCAGGCAATCGACACCGCCACCGCGTTGCGCGCGCCCAGCTCCAGCGCGCGGACCAGCAGCGCCAGCACCAGATTGCCGCCCGACAGCGCCACCATCAT